>CALNCH010000234.1 GCA_937875245.1 uncultured Spirochaetaceae bacterium | reverse complement strand
ACATATTTAGTATTGTATTACATTTCAGAAGGAGCAAGTAGTGTTTATTAAAAAAGTAGATATCCTATTGATTATTTTATGCGTTGGCCTTTCAATAGGTGCTCTTTTCTTTGCATTTAAGGGGAACTCTGGAACACCCTCTCTTGTGGTAGCCACTCCCTCTGGAGAATATATATACAAGTTAAACAAGAATCAAGATTTGTCTTTTTTTGGCCCTTTAGGAGTTACACACATCCATATTGAAGAGGGAAAAGTTACTTTTACCGACTCGCCCTGCGATAATAAAACCTGTGTTATCGCTGCCCCTATCAGCAAAAATGGTGACTGGACTGCTTGTTTACCTAACCAAATATTTGCCCGTATTGAAGGGAAAGAAGAAGAAAACGATAACCAACTAGATATAACAGGATTTTAAAACATATATGGCAAAAAAGAAAAGTACAATACTATTTAAATGTAATAAATGTGGTTACACACACCCCAGATGGCTAGGAAAATGTCCAGACTGTGGAGAATGGAATTCACTTATAGAATGTATTACAAACGACGGAAGCATAAACTCTCCATTTCAAAACAGTACTACAGAAAAAATTAAACCTATCCCCTTGTCCGCAGTTGATCCCTTATCAGGGGCAAGACTAATTACTGGCATAAAAGAATTAGATGGTGTTCTTGGAGGGGGAGCAACAAAACGTTCTGCAATTTTAATCGGGGGAGAACCTGGAATAGGAAAATCTACCTTATTATTACAAGCCGCCTCCAGTATAGCCCAACAGCATAAAGGGAAAATTCTGTATATTTCAGGAGAAGAATCCGCTTCTCAAATTCGAAACAGAGCCGACAGACTTCAAATTTCTGCAAATAATATAGAAATTCTTTGTACTACTAAGTTGGAAGACATTGAAGATGCATTAAATGCTATAAATCCACTATTTACAATTGTTGACTCCATTCAAACGGTTTTTAGCCCAGAAGCAGGCCTTGTTCCAGGAACTATTAATCAGTTGAAATACTGCGGAAATGAATTAATAGGATGGGTCAAAGAAAGAGATGCTGTTTTATGTATGACTGCTCATGTGACAAAAGAAGGTGTATTGGCAGGTCCTAAATCTTTAGAACATATGGTTGATACAGTAATTTCGTTTGAACGAAATGATGATGAAGTTCGTTTTTTACGAGCTTCAAAGAACAGATTTGGCTCAGTAGACGAACTTGGCATTTTTTCCATGACAGAAACCGGGTTACATCCAATCGAAGATCCTTCTTCCCTCTTTCTTGTACAACGTGAAGATGGAATTCCATCTGGGGCTGCCATAGTTCCAGTCTTTGAAGGAAGCAGAGTCTTTTTGGTAGAAATACAAGCCCTTACCGTTCCTGCCAAGGCAAGTCTTTCGAGGGTCTATTCAGATAAAATTGACAGTGCAAGAGTAAGCCGGGTTGCGGCCGTTTTGGAAAAAAGAATTGGAGTACGTTTTAGTGACCAAGATATTTATATAAATGTGGCAGGAGGAGTACGTTTAACAGAAAGTGCTATTGATGCAGCATTAGCCTGTGCCTTGTATAGTGCCCGGACTGATACTCCTTTACCTGAAAAAATTGTTTTAGTTGGTGAATTAAGTTTGGCTGGAGAAATACGCCCCGTAAACAGGCTGAAACAAAGAGTAAAGGCCGCTTGCAGTTTAGGTTTTACCAAAGTACTAGGTCCTACTGATAAAGAAGTCACAACGGATAAAACTTTTGTACCAGTAACCAATATCAAGTCACTGATACAAAAGATTACAATGCTACACTAAACCCTTATTCACTGGCCAGAGCGTCTACAGGATCTAATTTTGCAGCACGAGCGGCAGGATTAAAACCAAAGAACACTCCTACGAAAGCACTAAAGAAAAATGCTAAAACTACAGCTCCCCACTGAACCGCAAAGGCCCAGGCAAGAACGTAGGTAACAATGGCACTAATAGCAATTCCTAATACGATTCCCACTACCCCACCAAAAAGTGTTATAGCAGAGGATTCTACTAAAAACTGACTGCGAATAGCAGCTGGCGTTGCTCCTAAGGCTTTTCGAATGCCAATTTCTTTTCGTCGTTCGGTAACAGTAACAATCATGATATTCATAATACCAATACCCCCTACCAAAAGAGAAATTGCGGCGACTCCGGATAACAGCAAACTTACCGTTCCCATGACTTCATCAAATTGCTCAATCATACTCTGCATTGAACGTAACGAAACAGTATTCTCTATTCCAGTTTTATTCAGCATGTATTCTTCAATATCATCCACTATCTTTGTAGCGTACTTTTGATCAGTAGCTTGTATTATCATAGAGGAGGCAGTAGGATTCGGCGAGATTTTTTTTGCATAAAAACCACGAGGGATATACACAGAATTTGCAGTGCTCTCCATACCAGCAGTTTTATCAGTAAGAATTCCAATAATTTCAAAGCCGAACATTATTCGAGAAGCATCTACAGTTATTGTCTTCCCCAAAGCATCTCCGTCCGGGAAAAGCATTGCGGCAATTTCAGAACCAAGAATTATTTTTTGTAATCCCTGAACGTTATCACTTACCGAAAACCATCTTCCACTTTCCAGTTCTGCACCACTCATTTCCAAGTAGCCCCATTCAACTGCATTCATACTGCTTGTTACATCAGTTTCTGCATAACGCAAGGTACCAGAGAGAGAGTTTTTATAGTAAATAGTTTTAATATCATCTATGTTTTCAAAAAGCTCTTCTCGATAATCTTCATTAAAAGTTACGGTTGTACTGGATTGTCGACGCATAAAGCCAGTATTAACCTGAATTAAATCCAGCCCAGAAGAACCAAAGGATTGCTTAATGTTTGCAGTAGCACTTTGGCCAATAGTTGTGATGATAATTACAGAAGCAACACCAATAATGATACCCAACAATGATAAAAGTGTACGGGTTTTATTCATTTTAAAGTTTTGCAAAGCATTCAGAAAGTCTTCAAACATTTTCTGTCTCCTCTTGAACTTTACCATCAAATATATGTACACAACGATCCGTAGAAGCTCCGATACTTGGGTCATGGGTAACAATTACTATGGTCGTTCCTTCTCTATTAATTTCTCTAAATAGTTCCATAACTGCTTTTCCTGTAGCTGAATCTAAAGCTCCCGTTGGTTCATCCGCTAATATAATTCGAGGATGACTAGCACAAGCTCGGGCAATTGCTACACGTTGTTTTTGACCGCCAGACAATTCAGATGGTCTATGGCCCATTCTGTCTCCCAGGCCTACTCTTTCCAAAGCCTTAATAGCTTCTTTTTTACGTTCTGATACCGTTAAACCCTGATAGCGTAAAGGTAACATAACGTTTTCAAGAACAGTCATAGTTGGTAATAAGTGATATTGCTGAAAAACAAAGCCTACTGTTTCGTTCCGAAGAAAAGCTAATTCTTTTTCGTTCATTTCTGCAGTTTTACCACCATTAATTATTACATCCCCTTTGGTTGGTCGGTCCAAGCAACCAATCATATTCATGCAAGTTGATTTTCCAGAGCCAGAGGGCCCCATAATGGACATAAACTCCCCACTTTCCACATCAAAAGAAACGCCCCGCAGTGCTTGAACTTCACTTTCACCCATGGAATATATTTTCCACACATCCTTCAAACTAATTATTGTATTGCTCATGTTATAATCCTTATGGACGTCCACCGGCTGGCATTCCACCTCCAGCAGGCATTCCTCCTCCGGCTGGCATTCCGCCACCAGAGGGAGCTCCACCCATTCCAGGAAGGTTATTTTGACTACCAGAAACAGTATCAGACTGACTCTTAAGTACGTCCCCTTCCTCTAATCCGGAAATAATTTTTACATAGGTTGAATCATAAGTTTCTACGGCAACAGCTACTTCAGTATAGGTTCCATCTTTTTGGAGCACTTCGGCAAAAGACTTGCCTCCCTTGCGTCCGATTGCTTGTCGCTGCACTAACGTCACCGTTTCTGGAGCACTAATTTCAATAGATCCAGTAAAAGAATAATTAGGTAGAATTTCTTCAGGTGGATTTTCGATATAAATTTCTGCATCCACAACAGTGGCTCCACGAGAAGTTATGCGTCCTACTGAAGGATATGAAACAACAGAACCTTCGACTTGCTCTAAATCATAGGCAGGGAAATCCAAAACCACTTTTTGTCCCACAACCAGTTTTCCGGCATCGGTTTCTACTACTTCTACCGCTGCTTGTAAAAAAGATCGATCTAACAACACTCCAACAATATCTTTTGCTTCTACGTAGTCACCTTCAGCAATGTCTAGCTCAACCACATAACCGTCAAAATTTGCTATTACTTGTCTGTCTTCCAATTTTTTTAACAAAGACAAACGTTGCTTTTCCATTAATTCCAATTCTTTTTTAGATCCGGATATACGCTTTTGATCCATATCGTAATCATGTTTAGCCAGATTATATTCTTGTTCTGTAGCACTTAGTTGAACTAACACTGTTCCCTTAGTTACATAGTCCCCTTCTTCTACATATACCTTTTCAACAGTTCCATCACCTGCAACTGTCAAATTTTGTAGCTGTGCTGCCTCAACATTTCCAGAGACTTCTATTACGTTTTCAAAAGTTTCGCTAAATACCTCATAAGTTCCCACTTCTCCAGAATCCTGTAAAGTGTTTCTTACTATCATTAGACTTGTTGTTATACCCATAATTATGACAATTATAGTTAACCATACAAACAGGGCTTTCTTTGATTTATTTTTCTTCATCTTCTTCTCCAATAAAAAGTTTAGATATTTCTAGGTTATAAACCTTTCTTTCCAAATACACGATCTGTAAATTATAATATGACTGTTCATAATTATTTTTTGATTGCAGATATTCTGTATAGGATATTAAGCCTCTGTCATACCAAGAAGAAGAATCTGCATATAATTCTTTATACAGTTCATATTCCTCTTGTTGAGTAGCCAATTTCCATTCCAGATTTACTTTTTCTGTAATTTTATTTTGAACACTTTCTTCATATGTCTTCTGAGCACTTACTATGGATAATTCTTCTAGTTTTGCCTCATATTCTTTTTCTTTTGCAGAAAGTGATTCAGTTTTTGTGGAATTAAGATCCCATGAAAGAGAAAAAGTAAGAGAGGGGTTTTTAGTTCCACTATCTAAAGGAACAGAAACACCTAAACCAGTTTCTATACCCTTATAGGTAGCAGAAAGGCCAGCATTTACCGTGTTTTTTTCTGTGGAATTAACATGCTCAAGACCTCCTTCTAAACTAAGAGAAAAATCTGTATCAGAGTCTCGAACTCGTTGATTATATTGATTTGTCCAAAGAGTACTTTCTAATTCTTTATAAGTATCTGAATCAAAATCAGTTATGGTTAATAAAACTAGGGATTCCAAGTCAGAATCTAAAGGTGGTAATTCAGCTAAAACCGTTGCCTCCAGACCACAATCTAAAGAAAATTTAGATAACTCCATTTGTAACAAGCGCTCTTTTTCTTCTAAGGTATGTTCTTTTGTCTTAAGTTCCATTTGTCCACTTCTATATTTAGAAGAAGCACTTGAATACCCCTGAGCTTCTATGCCTTGAAAAGTAATTTGCTGGGTAATTAATTCATCTGCTGCATCAGAAACGGCGGCGGCTGAAGAGTACAAAGATTTCAATTCAGTCCAAAAAGCTATTTCAACAGTAAATAAACGAGTTTCTACATTGCTACAAGCGTCTAAGTAAGCTCTCTCAGCTTTTTCTAAAGCTAACTTATTTTTTTCAACACTAGAGGGAAGCAAATCAAGAGAAACACCAACTGATGTTTTTGTTACTTCTCCTTGAGATACAGGAGCAGAAACAGTTAATTCAGTATTACTAAGAGAAGGAATTTCTATGGTAAAGGAGGGTGAAAAACTTATACTGTTTACAAAACTGCCTTGCCCAGTAGTATAACTAACACTGCCACTATTAAACTGTACATTAATTCCATATTGAATTGCAGTCTTTTGATGTGCTAATGCAGCTTCTTGCACTTTAATTTTTAATTCCTGCAACTGTACATCGTTGGCCACATAGCCTTTCAATAATTCATCGATGGCAGGTGTACTGTTTTCTGGTGCAGATTGCCCATATATTCCAGTTACCAAAAAAAGAAAAAGAATACTATGGGTTAGTATCAGAAAAAAACGTTTCTGCATAAAAAAAACCTCCTGTAAACATTGTGCTTACAAGAGGCATTTTAGATAAAAAAACTTAAAGTAATCTTAAAGATCTAAAATAAAGATGAAAATAATGCAGGAACTGCAATAAAGTTTCCAATTGCACCACCTAAAGAAGAAAGGAAAAATACT
>CALNCH010000233.1 GCA_937875245.1 uncultured Spirochaetaceae bacterium | reverse complement strand
GTAGTTTTCAATTCCAGGACAACTACCCATTTCTTCCATCATTTCAATATCATAGGTAGTACGAGTTTTTAATCTTTCAGCTTCCAGTAGTTTCCCCGTATTTTTCAAAAAGCTTACTTGTTCTTCCATCTCTTCTCGTATTTTATCCGTAGCTGATTTAAGCATTCCTTCGGGTACAACAAAGTGTTTTGCAGGGTAAATATTTGTTTCATCCAGTTCTTCTGTAATTTCTCCACTAACAGGATTAAAACGTCTAATGCGAACAACTTCTTCCCAATCCAACTCAATTCGGTAAGCTTCTCCCATGTAGGCAGGAAAGACTTCTAAGACATCCCCTTTTATACGAAAATTACCACGTTCTAATACCATATCATTTCGTTGATATTGTAAGCTTACTAATCTTCTGGCAAATACATCTGGGGCAAGGTTTTCGCCTTTTTCAATGTGAATCCGCATATCTCGATAAATTTCTGGCATACCTAAACCATAAATACAAGATACGGTAGCAACAACAATAACATCCCGTCTTTCCATGAGACTATAGGTTGCCCCTAATCGCAATCGGTCAATTTCATCATTTATTGAAGCATCTTTTTCGATATACAAATCTCGGGCAGGAACATAGGCTTCTGGCTGATAGTAATCGTAATAGGAAACAAAGTATTCAACAGCATTATTTGGGAAAAAACTTTTGAACTCTCGGTACAACTGAGCCGCTAAGGTTTTATTATGGCTAATAATGAGTGTAGGCCGTTGTGCTTTTTCAATTATTTTTGCCATGGTAAAAGTTTTTCCAGAGCCAGTAACACCTTTTAAAGTTTGGAATGTATCGCCTCGTGATAAACCTTTAACTAAGGCATTAATGGCTTCTGGTTGATCTCCAGAAGGTTCAAATGGTGAGACTACTTGAAATGGACGCATAGGATTACTCCATAAAAAACTATTGAGAAGATGTGGAAACAAGGGTAACAGGAATTACCTTTGTCTGAGAACCTCGTTGAATGGTGAAATTTACAGTATCACCTGGACGTTTACTCTCGAGTATAGAATAATAATCTGCAAAACTAGTTACTGCAATACCATCGATAGCAGTTATTACGTCTCCACCCAAATAAATAGTGGTGGCATTATAACGACTTCCGTATTGAACAGCTTCTGTTCCCCCTTTTAAGCCCGCTTTTTCAGCATTTCCATTTCGAGATAAAGTTGAAATCAACAAACCTTGGTTTACCGAAAGTTTTGCGTAGTTAGCAATAGTGGAGTTTAGTTGAATAAGTTGTGCTTTAGAATCAAGAACTCCTCGTCTAACGGTGCCATATTGAATTAAATCAGATACTACTCGTTTTGCAGTGTTTACGGGAACAGCAAAACCTACACCCGCTGAACTTCCTGAAGAAGAATAAATCATGGTATTAATACCTATCATTTTTCCAGAGGTGTCCAATAGAGGCCCCCCTGAATTTCCTGGGTTAATGGCAGCGTCAGTTTGAATCATATTTCGAATAATTGTATTAGTTGATGTTTGGATAGGGCGACCTAATCCGGAGACTATTCCGGTAGTCATAGTGCGCTCAAACCCAAAGGGATTTCCAATGGCAATAAGTTTTTGTCCAACTTTTAATTTATCTGAATCTCCAAAAGAAATAGTTTGTAGTTCTACGTTTTTTGGTGGATCAAATTTTAATACTGCAATATCACTGGCAGAATCGGTACCGACTATTGAACCTTCATATTGAGTTCCATCGGACAAAGATATGTAAATTTTACTTGCCCCATCGATAACGTGGACATTTGTTACAACATAGCCTCTTTTATCGATAATTGAACCAGAGCCTGATCCACCTTCCTGTACAACAGGTTCTAAAAACCAGTTAATTGCCATTACTTGGGTTGTAATGTTTACAACTGCCCCATTACTTTTATCATAAACAGAAATATTCTGCATTTCATCTTGAGTATAAGAGGTGTTTCCATCGGAGGTAAAAACCATATCAGGTTCTACAGATGTTTGTAACACAAAAGAAGTTTCGTCTTCTGGAATGCTTAAAGAGCTAGTCTCGGTATTTTCAGATTGGTGATATAAAAAAAATCCACCAAGGAGCAAAAGAGTTATAGTAGGCAAAAAACTTGCCAAGAATAAATGTCGTTTACTGTAAAGCTTCATACAG
>CALNCH010000232.1 GCA_937875245.1 uncultured Spirochaetaceae bacterium | reverse complement strand
TCCTGATGCAGAAAAGTTATATATTGAAACATTGGATGATGGAACAGATACTCCTCGAATTATTTGTTCTGGTTTAGTTCCCTACCTGAAAGAAGAAGATTTATTACATAAACATTGTATTATTGCTGCAAACCTTAAACCTCGAAAAATGAGGGGAGTAGAAAGCAATGGTATGCTTTTGGCAGCTGATTATGTTGATGCAGAAGGAAAAGAAGGTGTAGAAATTCTTACTTGTCCTTGGGCAAAACCTGGTACACCGGTTATTTTGGAAAGTGCTGACCCACAATACAAAAAAGCAGATTCTATAGATGCAGATACCTTTTTCAGTGCTCCTATAGCAGTTACAAATAAGGTGGTAACTATTTGTGGTAAAGCTTTTATAGCTGACAATCAAAAAGTTACTACTGCTATTACAGTAAATGGTGAAGTACATTAATTATGTTTTCATTTGAACTTATCTCAGCAGATGATAATTTATTATCTGCTGAAAAAATTATCACTAATCGTTTTTTGCAATCTCCTTTTTGGGCGTCCTTTAAATCACAACATGGATGGTCTTCAAAGCGATATACCATTAAAGCCTTACAGAATGATATTTCCTTTTCTTTTCAAGTATCCATATTAATTCGGTCTTTTAAAAAAATCTTTTCTTTATCCTATATTCCTATGGGAGTAGATTTAGAACAAAGCGGAATAGTATTAGAAGTACATCAATACATGGATTTTTTAGCAGAATTAGGAAGGTTTTTAGTTCCTTTTCTACCTAGAAATACCCTTTGTATCCGCCTTGATCCTCCTTTGGATTTTTCCACAGTGGAAGAACGCTCCGCTTTTTTGAAAAGTCTAAAAAATAATAAAAATATAATTAAAAGTTCTGTAGATATTCAACCTCCAGACACTACTATTCTTGATTTATCTTTGACAGAAGATGAGTTGCTGGCAAATATGAAACAAAAATGGCGATATAATATTCGCTTAGCTGAAAAAAAAGGTGTTACTATACAAAAATATCATTATGATGATATTGATATTTTTTATTCACTATATGAAGAAACAGCGAAACGAGATGGAATCGCTATTCATAGTAAAAAATATTACTCAGATTTATTACAATTGTCAGATTCAAAGACCACTGTAGACACTCCCTTAGTTCAATTACTTGTTGCAGAACATGAAGGAGATACTATAGCTTCTATAATTACCTTATTTACTAAACGGGAAGCCGTATATTTGTATGGTGCTTCTTCTAATAATAAACGTAATTTAATGCCTGCCTATTTATTACAGTGGAATGCAATTCAAGAAGCAAAAAAATACGGTTCTGCTGAGTACGATTTTTATGGTATGCCCCCAACTGATGATGAAACCCACCCTATGCATGGTTTATATCGTTTTAAAACCGGTTTTGGGGGACGAATTGTTCATAGAGCAGGAAGCTTTGATATTCCAATTAATAAAGCCTATAAAGTATTTGTATTTGCAGAAAAAATCCGCTCTTTCTTTTTTAAAAAGATAAAAAAAATACTGGCCGGTCGTTAAAGACTGCCAGTATTGGTATACTTTATTTTGCAAGTTTTAGAGTATATCACTAGAACTTGCAATGTTCATTCCCTTTGCTTTCATTTGAGACAAAAAATCTTCCCCCTGAGCCTCAAATCCTACTACAGAAGAAGCACAGTCCCTTAATAAATACATTTTGTCAGGTGAAATATACACGGCTAAATCACTTACGGTATTTGCAACACAATGAGAAAGTGCTTCGCCTGCAATATACACCCTATCAGCTTCTTTTAATATATCAATCAAAGTAAAGTTTGTTTTGGTTGAATCATCTGAAGGATCAGGTACCTCTGCTTGGACTGCACTATAATGCTCTGTACATTGATTTAAA
>CALNCH010000231.1 GCA_937875245.1 uncultured Spirochaetaceae bacterium | reverse complement strand
CATAAGTAAACTATGGATGTATTCGTTTTCCAGAAAAACCCACATTCCACAAAAATAACCCTTTTGCAGGAGCAGTAGGTCCTGCTTTAGTTCTATCCCTTCCATCAAGAATTTCTTGAAAAAAACTCTTATCCTTACCTTTTAATTCATAGTGTAGTAAACTTCCTGTAATTGATCGTACCATTTTCCACAAAAAAGCATTGGCACAAATTTCAAATACTAAGGTATCCCCTTCAGGATAAAAAATTGCTTTTTCTAAAAATCGATGTTTTGAAACACTTAAATCCCCTGCTGCAGAAAAGGTAGTACAGTCTATTTCCCCCTGTAAACAACTGGCCATATTATTTAATCTTTCAATATCTGGATAACGATAAATAGGCCAGACATAGGGCATTTGGTGGGCTAAAGGAGAACCACAATGAATAACATAATGATAGGTTCTTCGAGTAGCACTAAAACGGGCATGAAAATCCATAGGTTTTTCAACAGCATTTAAAATCCGTATGTCATGAGGTAACCGACTGTTAATAGCAGGTATATAATTTTCTATGGGAATTGAATCTATAGGAGAAATAAAAGTAGCGGCTTGTCCTGCTGCATGCACCCCAGAATCAGTTCTACCAGATCCAGCTAAAGCTATTGGTTCTTTGTGAATTACAGCCAATACCTTTTGAATTTCATCTTGAACGGTACGAATTGGGCCTGTTTTTTCATTTTCTTGTTTTTGCCAACCAGAAAAATTTGTCCCATCATAAGAAAGAGTAAGTAAAATATTTCTCATGAAAATTAATCATCCACATCTAATACATTGGCGTCTTTCAATTCTTTAGAAATGCTGTCATACAAAGATCGGGAGTGTTCCAACAATGGTCCCGGCTTACTTTTTGAAGACTTTCCTAAACCAAATATTCGAGCAATTGCTCTTTTATACTCATCCAATTTTTTAAGTCTTTCAGAAATATTTTCACGCTGACCATACTTATATTCCAACAAACCGCAAAGATAAATAACACCATCATATCCATAATTTTTATCAATATCAGGGCCAAAATGGCTAATTGCAGTTATATTTTCTACTCGCCCTGTTTCCATTTCCAAAGCTTCTTGATAAAAAAACATGGCTTTTCTATAAAACATTTGTTGTACATAATCAAAACCACGATTAGGACTTCTTTGGTTTAAATCACCGGATAACCATGCCAGTCGTAAACTTATTTGAGCTTTTTTGATGGTAGGAGAATAAGAATGGGGAAACTCTTCATAGGTAAGTAAAGCCAAATAGTATGCGGCAGCTCCATCTAAAAGAGTACGAGGTCTATGTAAATCATAAAAAGGAAATACCGTTTCTACAGCTTTTTTTCGTTCTTCTTCTTTTTCAAATAATTTATTAATAATAACTCGGTCTGTCAGTTCTGTAAAATCTGGCCATAATGTTGCTGAATGACATACAGGACAAGCTGCAACAGAATAAATCATTGGATATACAGGACCATACTTTACAGAAGGTTCAAAAATACGGCGTAACTCATCCGTTAATTCTCCGGCAATCATTCGTCCACCACCAGATAATAATTCTTCTCGAGGAAAATCTTTCTCACAAAAAGGACAGGTTACTTTTTGTTTAGAATAAAAAGATATAGCGAGATTTGTATTTTTTTCTGGTTTTTTTGTATTTCGTATCATTATTATATCCTTTCTTTTTCTAAAATTACTTGGGCTATAGCATATTCTTTTTCATGGCTAAGTGAAATATGTATTTTTTCTGCACCACTTTTCTGTAATGCTTCTTGGGCATCACCAAATAATTGTAAAAAAGGCTTTCCTTTAGTATCGTTACATACGCAAATATTTTTTAAAGTTAATCCCATCAAGCCTGTTCCTAATGCTTTTCCAAAGGCCTCTTTACAAGCGAATCTTACCGCTAAGCTTTCTGCAGCCCCTGCTTTTTTTTTCATAACTTTTACAATTTCCTCACTATGAAAAAATCTATACAGTAAAGCAGTGTTATCAAGCCAACTGTTAAACCTATTAACTGCTACAATATCAATTCCTGTACCAGTTATCATAATTCATCCTCTATAAATTCTTCAGTTACATCAGTAAGATTTTCATTATCTTCAGTTTTTTCCCCTGAATTTTCTGTTTCTTCTCCATCTTCTTCTATAACGGGAATTTCTTCTAGCTCAACTTGAACAGTAGTAATATTCATAGTTTTAATTGATAAATCTGAGGGAAGAAAAACTCTTAGTGGAACTTCATAAATACCACTTTCATTTATTCCTGAAAAATCAGCTTGAATAAAAGAACTATTAGGTACATATTCCTTCAAAATTAATTCTGCCCCAGATAGTTCTATAGTAACTTTAGGTAAAGAAGAAAGAATTCTAAAAGTTTCTGGTAAATAAAGTGTATCAATAGACAATTCAGAATAAATTTTTGTAGCAATTTTAGGTTGAATTACTACGGTCGCAAAGAATTTTGAATTAGTATCTATGGAAAGTCTTGTTATACTATTTTTTATCTTCACTTCTTCGGCGAAAGTACTGTTTTTCCCTTCCAATTTTATACCATCTGAAGCCAAGGTCTTAGTTGCCTCAACTAATGATTTAGGACCAGTTACTTGTACCGCAATAGGATCAAAGGTACAGTCTACTACTTCATAACCTTCTGCAACATCACCAATATATGTTGGTATAATTTTTACATATTCAAATACCTTTTCTTCTAACTGCATCTGTAT
Source organism: uncultured Spirochaetaceae bacterium (assembly GCA_937875245.1). Lineage (GTDB taxonomy): Bacteria > Spirochaetota > Spirochaetia > Treponematales > Treponemataceae > CALNCH01. The sequence continues at coordinate 366 of CALNCH010000231.1, read as the reverse complement.
ATCTTGAGGCTTTACTTCAATTTCTAAAGGATCCATAATCATAAGATTGGATGATAAGTCTAACTGAACTGGTAATTTATAAGTACCGGACTCTGATAATGAATCTGTATCTAAATAAGCAACAATATCATTTTCTGAAATTTGATTAATATTTGCAGGAGAACCTTTGAGGGTAATTCGTACTGAACGAGGTACAGTACCTGAAGAAACCAGCTTTCCACCAGTGGTTACTGTTAATGGGACAGATATAGATTTCGTGTCCAAAGAAACAATTTGATAAGAAAAATAGAGTAAAATTGCCAAAAAGAAACAAATTACTTTGGAAGGCCAATTTTCAAAAACGGTATCAGTAAATTGCTTAAATGT
>CALNCH010000230.1 GCA_937875245.1 uncultured Spirochaetaceae bacterium | reverse complement strand
AAGAAATGATTATAGAAGGAGTTCTTTCAATACAAGCTGGGGATAACCCTCGTATTCTTGCAATGAAATTGCTTACATATCTTGATCCAAAATCACGTAAAGCCATTGAAGCCGACGTATTAAAGGACTAAAGAATGGGAAAAAAAGAGCCTAAAAAAGCCTCCCAAGAGTGGCTTACAACTTACGGAGATATGATTACTCTTATGCTTTGCTTTTTCGTTATGATGTATGATCCCTCTGAAGCCGACGCTGTACAAATGGCAGCTCTAAGTGCTTCTATACAAGGGGACTCAACCTCTGGTGGCATGTCATTAACAACCGGAAGAATGGCAGATTTAGGAAATACCATTAATAGTTTACCATCAATGGAAAAAGGGAAAAGCTTAGGGCTTGCCAAAAAAAAGGCAGTAAGTTTGTTTGCTCCAGATGTAAAATCAAATAAAATCACGGTAACGAGTGATGAACGTGGATTAGTTATTACCCTGGCATCAGATGCTTTTTTTGAAACGGGAAGTGCAAAACTTCAAATAGAAGAAACCCGAGAAGTATTGTTGCGATTAGCACAGTTTTTGTCTTCTCCAGAATTAGCAAACCGAAAATTCAGAATTGAAGGACATACTGATTCTACAGTGTCTCAAAATTCTATTTATCAAAGTAATTGGGAATTATCTACTGCAAGAGCAACTAATGTTTTGCATTATTTATCCGATTATGGAGTAAATGAAAATTCGTTTTATGTAGCAGGATATGCTGATACACAACCTAAGTTTGAGAATGATACCCCTGAAGGAAGGGCATACAACCGAAGGGTGGATATAATTATTCTGGACGAAGGTCATTTTTAATGATATTATACACAATGAGGATGGTTTTTTATGGCTGATGACGATTTGAGTTTAGATGATAATGAAGTAGGTGCAGCATCTCCAGAAAAAAAAGGTGGTATTGGTGGATTACTTCCAACCCTTCTCAAATGGATAGCTATAGGTATTGGTGCCATAATTCTAATTGTAACAGTAGTTGTTCTTACAATGAAAATTGTGAATTCTAATTCCCCTACAACCTCAAGTATTCCTGTTTCTCAAGAATATGCCGGAAAAAGAGAGATTTTATCTTGGTATAGTTCTTTAGGTCAAATTAGAGCTAAAACCAGTGATTCTATACCTGCTAGTGTTTTAGTTGATGTTGTTTTAGGTTATAAAGTTGATGATAAAGTAACTTCAACAGAAATTACTCAACGTCAAATTGAAATAAAAGACTTTTTAAGACGTTATTTTACTGAAAAAACTATCCAGGAATTGAAACCTCAAAATGAAGAAAAACTTCGTATCGAAATTCGTAACTCTATTAATGATGATATTTTGAGTAATTCAAAAATAAAAGATGTTCGCTTTCTTACTCTTGAAGTAATTGAACAATAAAAAGGTGCTGATGCATGAATGAAGTTCTGTCACAGGATGAAATTGACCAGTTATTAATGACTATAAGCTCTGGAAATTCAGAGGTTGATGAGTATAAACCGGTAAATGACACCCGTAAAATTAAAATATACGACTTTAAGCGACCTGACAAATTCTCAAAAGAACAGATTCGTACTGTTTCCATCATGCATGAAACATTTGCACGTCTTACAACAACTAGTTTGTCTGCACAGTTACGTAGTATGGTTCATGTACACGTAGCATCAGTAGATCAGCTTACTTACGAAGAGTTTATACGTTCAATTCCAACACCAACAACTTTGGCTGTAATTAATATGGATCCTTTGAAAGGTAATGCAATTTTAGAAATTGATCCTGCAATTACCTTTTCTATGATTGATCGTTTGTTTGGTGGTACTGGACAGGGAACAAAGGTACAGCGTGATTTAACTGATATTGAACAATC
>CALNCH010000229.1 GCA_937875245.1 uncultured Spirochaetaceae bacterium | reverse complement strand
CGACGAAGCCGCTTTTTCTAATGCTTCTCCAGAACGAATCAATATTCCTTTGCTGGCTCCTAAACCAGTTCCAGTCATTATTGCAGCAGGAGTTGCTAAGCCTAGGGCACAAGGACAAGCTATAACTAATACTGAAGTTACGATACGAAGAATAAAAGAAAAATCTTTGCCAACAAAAGCCCACCCAATACCTGCAACAAGAGCAAAGAGCATTACAAAAGGAACAAAAACCCCTGCTACCTTATCTGCAATTTGAGAAATAGGTGCCTTTTTTCCTTGGGCTTCTTCTACTAATGCTACAATTTTTGCAAGAGTTGTATCTTTTCCAATACTAGTTGCTTGTATATGTAAAAGCCCATTACCGTTTATACTTCCTCCAGTAACCATACTTCCTTCCATCTTATCTACTGGTAAACTTTCTCCGGTAAGCATAGATTCATCTACTACACTTTCACCTTTTATAACTTTTCCATCAATAGGAATACTTTGTCCCGGTTTTACCTCAACAATATCACCTACAGAAATTTGTGAAACTGGTACAATTTTTATACCCTCAGAAGTAACTAAGGCTGTTTCTAATGGGGTTAATTTCAACAATTTACTAATCGTTTCTTTGGTTTTTTCTTTACTTTGATTTTCTAAATATTTACCTGTCATAATAAAGGTTATTACCAAAGCTGCAGATTCATAATATAAATGATGTACGTGAGAAGGATTACTGGGAATTAAAAATGTAATAACCAAACTATATACAAAGGAAAACCCACTTCCGATGGCTACTAAAGAATCCATGTTAGGATTTCCTCGAAATAAGGATTTTATTCCACCGGTAAAAAAGGATCGGCCCATAATTAATACAGGTATGGTGAATACCAATTGTGCAAGTGCAAAGGCTAAAGGATGATGTTCCATGTGTAAAAAAGAAGGAAGGGGTAATCCATTCTTCAGACCAGGAATCATGTGTCCCATAGAAATATACAAAAGAATACTTGAAAATATCCAAGATAACCTAAGGGTTTTCTTAGTAAATCGAGGTCGTTTTTTGGGAGCAGTATATGAACAACCAAAACCTGCTTTTTCTACCTTTTGAATAATCAATTCATCTGTTACTAAAGACTCATCGAATTCAATTCTCATTTTATTTGTAGTAAGATTAACATCACTACGAATAACACCAGGAATTTTTCGAGTAACCCGTTCTACAGAACTAGAACAAGCTGCACAAGACATTCCACTAATATCAAATTGTTTTTCTTTCATAACACAAATATATACCCCAGTGGGGTATATAGTCAAGAAGTAAAATAACATTTTTAAAATATTTTTAAGAGGAAAAATAGGGCTACAAATGTTGGTACCCTTGACAAAAGACCCCCTGTTTACTACCTTAGAGGAATGGAAAAATCAAAAAGAAGAGTGATCGTTCTTTTTTCCCTGGCTGGCTTTTGTCTTGTTTTATTAGGTGCAGCTCTTGGTGGATTAGTAGCTCTTACTGTAAATACAAAAAATACTGAACATTTTACTGAATATAATGTTGCCTTACCTACAAAATTATTAGATATAAATGGCGAAATAATTACAGAATTCGCTTCTGATGAAAAGCGAGAAATTATTGCTTTAAACGACTTACCCCAACACATGATTGATGCCCTTATTACTCGTGAAGATAATGTGTTTTATGAACATCGAGGTTTTAGCATTAAAGCTATTTTACGAGCAGTAGTAGGTAAAGTAACCGGACGTTCGTTAGGGGGAGGTTCAACACTTACCCAACAAATTGCAGGGACAATCTATTGTGATCGTTCTGATATTTCTGTTCGCAGAAAAATAAAAGAATTATGGTGGGCCATTCAGATGGAACGCCGTTATTCCAAAGATGAAATTCTAGAGCTTTATTTAAATAAAATTTACTTTGGTGGTGGTACCTATGGTGTAAACGCTGCCTCTAAGTATTATTTTGGTCATAGTGCAAAGGAAATTACACCCGCCGAAGCTGCAATTTTAGTAATTCAGCTCTCTAACCCAGCTCATTATAATCCTTTTGAATATCCAAATCGTGCTCAAGAACGCCAAAAATACGTTTTAGACCAAATGGTAAAACAAGGATATCTTACTCAGGCAGAATCAGCTGCAACTTTTGAAGAATATTGGTTAAACTTTGATTATACTCGAATTAGTTCTTCTGCTTATTTTATGAGAGAAGATAAAGCACCTTGGTTTAGTGAATATGTTCGTCGTGAACTTACCAGCATGATTTATGGTAACCAAGATATTTATACCAGTGGTTTTACTGTAAACACAACATTAAACTTAAAACACCAGTTGGCTGCTCAAGAAATAATGACAGAGAAAATTGCATCGGCAAACAGGTCTTACCAGAATTCAAGTGGTGCCCGAAAATCTGATGCTGCTCAATTATACATTCCATTAACAGAATTATTTTCCTTAGTATTTAACATACCAGAAATAAAGGCCTCTGAACAACGAAATGAAACAGTAGCAATCAGTACTTTTAACAAGGAAGTAAATCCTGTACTGGATGTTATGTCTTTGGTTTTTGGAGTTGAAGAATTAAAAGTAGGGGTCGTAAATAGAGCAAACGCAAAAATAAAACAATTATTGTCGGATTTCAACTGTCTGTCCATAAGTAAATATGATCCTCAAATCCCCATATTTAATCCTCGTGGACAGAATTTAGCGCGAATCAAGATTGTTGAAATACTTTGCGGCATATTGATGGAATGCATT
>CALNCH010000228.1 GCA_937875245.1 uncultured Spirochaetaceae bacterium | reverse complement strand
TGCATCTAATCCATATAAATCTTAAATTTTTTACTTTTTTTTACTTTTTTTTAGAAAAGAATTTAAACAAAAAAAAGAGTATTTCTTATCCAAGAAATACTCTTTCTATTTATACATGGGATAATTAGTTATCTTTTAGTAATCCACCAAAATGAACAAGATAATCAATAAATGATGCATATGAAGCTACTACACAGAGCACATACAATCCTATACCAATATGCTGGCATACTTCAACATTTATTCCATTTATACCTAAACGAAGAGTGCTCTCAATAAAAAGAGAAAACATTCCTGCTACAACATATAATACAGTCTTAAACTTTCCGCCCTTTCGAGCACCAATGACAACACCTTTCCCTGAAGCCACCTGACGGATAAACAACATTCCAAATTCTCTATAAAGAATTAATATAAACAAGAAGGTTGGCATGTATCCACTTAAAACATAACAATAAAAAGTAGTGAGATGTAATAACACATCTGCAAAGGGATCAAATATCTTTCCAAAATCACTAACTACGTGATGCTTTCGAGCATAATAACCATCCAAAAAATCTGTAAATTCTGCAAAAATCAAAGCAGGAATTAAAATATAGATGGATATAGAAGCCCCAAAACCAGTCCATTCAGGAATAAAATATAATAAGAAAAAAATAGGCGCAAAAATTATGCGAGTTAAAGTAAATGCATCTGCTGTTTTCATATTAGTAGTATCTAAGTTGTTTTAGATAATGTCAATAGTTATTAAAAGAGCTTTTCAAGCTGTAACACATTTGATTGAAAGTTATAAGAAATCATATATGAAGCAGGTAAAAAAGTAGGCACAGAGGTGGTAACGAAAACCTCTGATACTTTGCCGTACAAAAGGACCTCAATCATTGATTTTTGTTTTAGCTCCAAGCCCTCTTGATTTTTGTCTTTTATAAGTTCTACTGAAATTTCATCAGTAACCCAAGAATACGGGATTAACAAAAGACTACGAACTGGTATTTTTCGATTCCATGCTTTAAATGCAAGTAAATTTTCACCTGAAGAAAGAGGAATTTCAATTTGATGATGTTTGGTGGTTAAAAAAACACCTTCCTCAGAGAGAGTACACTCATATTTTTTTGAAAAACAACTAAAACCTTGAGATAAATATACAAAGGAAATTAAATTATAGGCGAAATATATAATTGCAAAAAGGGGAATTGTATATCTAAAAAATAAAGATATAAAGAAAGAAACACCGAAAACAATTCCAAAATAAACAAAATCAGATACTGACAGTTGATGGAAATAATCAGAAAAAGGGGTGAATATCAAAATAAGAGCAGTTAAAACAATTACTATACTTAACAAAATGCACCCAAAAGAAAACTGCCAAGGAGGAAAAAGCCTAGAGGGCAACTTTTTCCTAAAAAAAGGTTTTATCATTTGCATAAAAAAGCAACCTAAGCTAAAACCTAAAAGAATAGTAGCTGGAATTAGCAATGTTTCTATTTGCAATACTTTTCTTCCAAATAATTAATAAACGGTTTACTGGATAGAGTACTTCCAGTAGATTTTAATAACAAATCAGTGGGTAACACTGTTGATCCATACTGCCATATATTCTTTTTCAACCAAGAATGAACAGGTGTTAACTCTGCATTTTCCAAGCATTTATCAATGTTAACCCCATCTTTTTTCATAGCAGAAATAAATTGGGCACCATAAAAATTACCTAAGGCATAGCTAGGGAAATATCCAAACAAACCTGCGGCCCAATGAACATCTTGCAAGCAACCTTCACTATCCGTTGATGGTATAATTCCAAGCATTTCTTCCATCAAACTATTCCACATTTCTGGGACTTGAGAAACAGTGATTTGATTAGTTATCAAGGCTTGTTCTATTTTAAAACGTAACATAATATGCAAAGAGTATGTAACTTCATCAGCTTCAGTTCTAATAAGGGAGGGAGTTATATAATTTATGGAATCAACCCAAGAATCAAGATTTACCGAATGAAGTTGAGAGGGAAATTCTTGTTTTAATAATGGAAATAAATAAGTCCAAAAAGATTTACCCCTCCCAAAGATGTTTTCCCACATTCGAGACTGGGATTCGTGAATTCCCATAGAAACACCTGAGCCTGCACTTGTTAATCTAATCCAAGAATCTATATTTTGTTCATATAAACCATGTCCAGCCTCATGAATGATACTAAAAATACCACTTTGCAACAAGTTTTCATAATAATGAGTTGTGATACGGACATCTTGTCCACCTAAAGTAGTAGTAAAAGGATGCATAGTTTCATCTAGCCTTCCGGATAAGGTATCAAACTCCATATATTTCAAAAGGTGTCCAGCAAAAGCTCTCTGCCCTTCGATGGGATACAAAGCTGTTACCCAAGGAGGCATTTCTAACTGCTTTTCTTTTCGAATCTGGACAATTTTCCGTAAAGCTGGTTCTACCTCAGAAAATAAAGATATAAGTAATTCTGAAGACACAGAAGGTTCATACTGATCCAATAATACATCATAAGTGTTTTTAGCGTTTGGTAGGCAAGGTGCAATAAACTCCCCACGTTCTTGTTGCAGTTTTACAATTTTCTCCAACCAAGGTTGAAAAAGCTTGAAATCATTTTTTTTCTTAGCTTCTACCCAAACATCTTGAGCCATGCTAAGGGTTTTACTTTCTTCTTCCACCCATTTTTGAGGTAAACAAACTGCTGTTTCATATTTTTTTTTCATGAAAGCAACATACCCCTTTTCGGTATCAGACAAGTTTTCATTACAAACAGATTCTAGTAGCTTTTTCATGGTATCTGATATTAATAGAGAATGATGATAAGACGCTATTAAAGCACTCTGTTCGGCTCTTTGTTCCGACCCTTTCTCCGGCATGTAGACTTCTCTATCCCAACCTAATAAGGCATTTATTTCATCCAGTTGTTTAATTTTTTTATCAAAAGCAATTAACGTTTCTAAAGCTGATTTTTCAAACACCCTCTATTCCTCTTTTTTATAGATATCAAACTACTAAAGTGTAAACACTTTCATAATAAAAAGAAAGGGTTTTCGTCCTTTCAATAAAAGACAAAAACCCTTGCACTAAACTACTTCATTTTATTAGGGATAAGCTTTGAAATCTTGAACAACACTAATACAAGATTCAACTTTCTTATCTGGCATAATTTGAGAAGCAATTGAAACAGCTTTTTCTGCTAAGGCAGTTGAATCTGCAACTCCTTGTAGCGTTACAGTATCTTCGTGAATTACTGCACGTAAAAAGTTAATATTCAACTTATATTCAAACACTAAGGAATTTACTAGTCTTTGCGCTGCCAATAACTCAGCTAACTTTACTTTCCCTTTTGCTTCTTTCTCAGGAGTAACGATTGCATTACATAATTCAACAATCATATCAGATGCTAATTCCACATCTAACAATCCTGTATTTAATACTAAATGAAAATGAGAAGCACTATCTACATTTAAATTAAAAAAACTTTTATGAAAGCCTAGTCGATTTGAATCACTTTCATCGATACGTTGTTGTGCGCTCTTCTCGTCCCAACTAAACTCATTCATCAAACGAACTAAGCGAATATCATCTCGAGCAACAAATCTCACTGATACCAAGTTAGGTACATTTTCTAATATAACAAAAGCACCACGACCAATAAGAACACAATTATCTTCTGCAGCGGCTTCTAACACCCCCGTTTGCAAATAATCCAAATATTCATCTCTATCTTTTGCTAAGGAAGCAAAAAAACCTGGTTTTCTCTCATCATACTTTT
>CALNCH010000227.1 GCA_937875245.1 uncultured Spirochaetaceae bacterium | reverse complement strand
GTTATGGTGGTGATATTACCCGAAAACGTAAGTTGTTGGAAAAACAAAAAGAAGGTAAAAAAAGAATGAAGATGGTAGGTGATGTAGAATTACCTCAGAGTGCATTCTTAGCTGTTTTGAAAACTTCTGAAGACAAAAAATAAGAAGGAAGCTACAGATTTTCTGTAGCTTTTTTTATGTCTTTAATAAAAAAATCAATTTCTCCACGAACACGATTAAGAAAATCTTGATGTAATTTAGGCCCATTAAATCCATCGGGAAAATGTAAATACAGATAACTACAGTCCAAAAGTAAGGCATATAATTTCTCTGAGGAAGCTTCTGTTTTTCCAGTAAATATCTGTTTTATCTCAAGGAGCTTATCTAATTCAGTTTGTAAAAAAGACATAGATTCATCAGTATAATTTTCAATTGATACCTTTTTTGTTTCTTCAAGGCAATTCTTTCTGGAGAAAATACACTCTGAAATATCTTTCTCAGAGGCCCATGGAATGCCCCAGTTGCATCCTTTTTGGGAAAGAGTATATATTATGGTCTTATCATTATTTTGTGTACTATAACGCTGTGAAAAGAGTTTTCCATATCCTGTTAATGCTGGATCTGTTGTCCAAATTTCATCGGTTTGGGTCTGTATAGGGGAAGCTAAAGGTTTATATGCACTACTTGGGTTTCCTCCAGGAGATAATCGAGACCAAGTGTCTAAACTATTGCGAATTGAAGGAGCTTCTTTACAATGAGAAGTGCCAATAGGGTAGGCAAAGTCTAAACCAGCACAAAAGAGAGGATCCCTTTCTTGTTTTAAATAAAGTGCAAGTTCTACCGCAGCTAAGCCTACAGAACCTAATGGTGGAATAATAACTGACAAAAATGATAATTTTTTTATCCTTTCCAAAAAAGGCTCATTAGAAAAGTGAGATAAAAAGAGAGAAAGATTGCCAGCCGTTAAAGATAAAATATTTGTACGAGAAGTAATGTCTGCAATGATTGGTACTTTAGAATTAACAGCACCTATAAAAGCTTTTTCATTGATTAATTGACATTCTACTGCAACTACATAATCTGGTGTGATATTGTGTTTTAGTAAAGGTACTAATGAGGCATCCACTGCAAAAATGCACAAATTTTTTCGATATTTGTGTAGTAGGGGGATAACATCATCCAATGTTGTTCCAGCCCCCGCCACAAAAGGAATTTTTGTCAATGATTGGGGAAGTAATTTATGAATAGAATTCCCGGTAGTTCCAATATTACGAAAAATATTTCTGGTATATAGTCTTCCCAGTTTTATCAAAGTCATTCTGTTTTTCCAGAACTGAGCAATATAAGTGTCTAAAAATTGATTACAAAAACGATAAAAATTCTTGTTGGTAAGAGCATCAGCTGAACAATTAAAAAAAACACAGCGACGAAAAGTGCCTACATACAAGGGAGTTCCAGGAATTTGCTTTTCAAAAAAATGTAATAAAGCAATTGGTTCATTTATTGAAAGAAAGGAAAAGTTTTGATTTTCTTCAAAAGAAGAAAGTTGTTCTGTAGATAATTCTACTAAATCAGGATTACATTCTAATGCCACAATGCCACAGGAATTGGAAAGGTTGTGTGATACTAATTTCTGAAATAAAAGGTGGATTGGAAAAGATAATACAGGGGAACAGCAAATAAACAGGGTATTTGGTAAAAAAGTATGCTGTTCTAATATTCCCTTGAAAACTGATTGGGGATTATATTTGGAAAAAAGAACTTGGTGAAAAAAAGCGTGAAAAGAAAGATT
>CALNCH010000226.1 GCA_937875245.1 uncultured Spirochaetaceae bacterium | reverse complement strand
GGGGTAACTTTCTTTAAATCCGGAATATCAATACCCTTTACCACTGTGTCTTCCCGAAGGTTTTGAACAACAGTTGATGGATACGCATCATAAGGGTTTTCACTATCATCAAATTGTGACAAAATGCCAAAATATGCAACAATTTGATCAACTTGGTTCTTCAATGTTTCCATATTTGTACTTTCTGGAGAAAGACGAGACAAATATAACAATGCATCTAAACTTGATTCATCAATTTTTCTGTTTTCACTACTCATAACTGTAGATAGTAGCGTATTTTAGTTAAATATTCAATGTAGTAAGGTAAGTTAGTCTTTAATAAGCATAAGACTATGTGATTGATACTTGGGCATAATTTTTTTAAGGCTTCCACTTTCAAATTGAATGTTTATAACATATTCATCATCATAATCTGAACAATTATCATCAAGATTTGTTTGCACAATAAGACCGTATCCCCAGTCATCGTGATATACTTTTCGTCCTTTTTTCCATTTATCTGCTAATTCTGCCAATTCTGGATGGTTTTCCATAAAAGAAGCTAGTCGTCCTTGCTGAGTATTAGGTTCTTGTGTATCAGAACACAGTGTTTTAAACTCCAAAGGAGGCTTTCCCACTACATCAATATGCTTAGGATCTAATTCTAACAAAAATGGACTAACCTTCATGTATTCAGTTCTGCCATAAAGCTGTCGTAACCCACAAGAAGTCAGATATAATTCATCTTTTGCCCGGGTTATTCCTACATAAAAAAGTCGCCTTTCCTCTTCTAGTTCTTCCTCAGTTTTATCTTTTCGAGGGAAAATTCCATCTTCTAAGCCAGTAATAATAACTCGAGGGAATTCCAGCCCTTTCGTATTATGTAAGGTAATTAAGGTTACGGCATCTTGATTATCTTCTTGGTTTTGCAATTCAAGGGTTCTATCCAACTCAATATGATCTAAAAACTCCAACAAACCTGAGCGGTTTTTGTTATACAATACTGCAGAGTTAACCAATTCTTGCATATTTGCCAAACGTTGAGTCCCTGCAATTTCGTCTTGATTGGAGTGATATTCTCCTAAACCAGATTTTTTAATAATGATATCTACCAATTCTGACAATTTTCCTGGCTCTGAACTTTCAACATCGATATCTGATATAAGACCATCAATAAAGGCCACAAACTCTAAAACTCCGGTTTTGGCTTTCTTTGACATAGAAGATGAAAAAAGACGGCAACCTTCTAACAAATCATGATTTGGGGCATTTAAGACTACTTTATCTTGGGTTACACCACCCACACCTCGGGCAGGTTTGTTAATAATTCTTCTGAAAGCAATTTCGTCTTTTTGGTTTACTACAAAGGCTAAAATTGATAATAAGTCTTTAATTTCTTCTCGCTGATAAAACTTAAGAGAGCCAACTACGGTATAGGGAATTTTTGCATGAAGAAATTCTGTTTCAAAACCTAAAGATTGAGCATTTGTACGATACAAAATAGCCCAATCAGAATAGGGACACCCACCTTTATGAGCTTTTTCTATCATGTCGGCACAAAGTTTTGTTTCATCTTTTTGAGCCGGTAAAAAAATAACAGTGGGTTTTTTCCCTTTTTCTCGTACTGCTACTAATTCTTTTCCTAATCGCTGGGTATTATTACTAATCATATCATTGGCAACTGTTAACACAGGGGACACAGATCGATAGTTCCGTTCAAGTTTAATTATTTTTGTATTTGGAAAACATTCATGAAAGGTGAGAATATTTTGAACTTCTGCTCCCCTAAATTTGTAAATTGACTGATCATCATCACCTACCACACAAACATAGGTTTTTTCTCCAACTAATTGCTGTAACAACTTAAATTGAGCTACGTTTGAGTCTTGATACTCGTCAACTAAAACCACCTGAAAACGAGAATGCATATCAGTTCTTACAGATTCATCAGCTTCCATCATCAGTACAGGCAGCATAATTAAATCACCAAAATCTACATTTCCAGTTTGACGAAGTTTTTTTTCATAGGCAGCATAATAAACGGGAAATTCAGGACTAGATTCAATAGTCGATAATTCAGAAGAATCAGGAGTTAAGCAATAGTCTTTTGCCAAAGATATTTTATGAGCAATAAAGGAAGCTTGTTGCCTATTTAAACTGGGAACTGCTTTTAAAAGCAAAGTTACCATATCGTCGTCGTCATAGACAGTAAAATTAGGATCTATACCTGCATTACTTGAGTATAAACGTAAAAACCAAGAACCAAAGGAGTGAAAGGTTCTTATATGAGATTTTACCGCATTAGGAGAAAGATGCTTTGCTCTTTCTGCCATTTCTGCAGCGGCTTTTTTTGTAAAGGTTACAGCTAAAATATGCCAGGGTAAAATTCCTAACTCATCAATCATGTAGGCAATTTTTGTAGTTATAACCCGGGTTTTCCCAGAACCGGCTCCTGCCAAAATCAACAAAGGAGAGCCACTGTGTTTAACAGCTTCTTTTTGTTCCGGATTTAAAACTGAAAGGTATTCTTCGCTAGAAACACCTACTCCTGTCATTTGAAAAAAAGCAGTGGCAGCAAGGTTTTTTGGTGTTCTATCAGATTCATCCATAATTAATAAAACCCATTTAAGAAAGTAAAACGGTATCTAAATCAACACCACTAACACTTAATACTTTTACCTGTATTACCTTCCCGGGCTGTACCAAGTTTTTTTCTTTTGGTGAGTCTAATTCATAACGAATAACACAGGCCCCATCAACTTCTGGAGCTTGAAACCAAGCACGACCTACAGCTAACCCTAGTTTTTCTTCGGAATCAGGAATTATTTCTTCAACTAAAACGCTATATTGTTGTCCAATATGTCTTTTTAATTTCTCTTGTGTAATTTGACTTTGAATATCTTGTAATTCTGCTACCCTATTAGCAGCATTTTTTAAAGAAACTT
>CALNCH010000225.1 GCA_937875245.1 uncultured Spirochaetaceae bacterium | reverse complement strand
GTACAGTATCTAAATCAACTGCTAGAAAACCACTTCTTTCTGTTTCATAAAAAGTCGTTTCTTCCCAAGCGATATATAAAGTAGAACCTGATAACACCATTGGCCCATAAGAAAAACCTGCCGGGAGTTTGGGTAACGTGAATATAACTGGTTCACCTTGGTTTAAAACATATTTCATTGGTAATCCACCTGCAAAATAAGTTGTTCCATCTGAAAAAATAGCAATGGAATAATTCTCTGTTACTTGGGAATACGCTTGTAAAGGATTTGAACTGGAAGGATTTTGCACATATGTTTTTTGGAAAGAAGCATTGTCTGAAATGTGGGTAACATAAAAAGCTAAGTCAGAAGGTAGTTTCTGCAATAAAGCTGTTAAGCGACGAGGGGCTTCTGAAAAGGATGTTGGTTCATCTCTGTTGCGATACGTTTGAGAGGCAATTTCCGTAGTTTCTAAAATTTGTTCAGTGTCCATGGTTTTCAATGCAGTGATTGGAACTGGTGAATAAAAACTTATGTATGAAAAATCTGTACGGTTAGGAGTTTCTTTCTTAAAAGCCCCTGTCCACGTAGTACCATCAAAAAGTAAATCAAATAAATGTGTGTCAGTACTGATATGTAAATCTTCGGCAGAAAGAATTGGTAAAAAACTATAATTTTCTAAGTTAAATTGAATTAAGTAGGGTGCATTTTCAGTTATACTCTCTGAAAATCTGCTATTTGTGTACAAGTTAAAGACCGGGGTGTCTTCAATGCAAAAAAGCTTTCCTAATGTATATTTTTCTAAAAGCGTGGTATTTTTTGCTAAAAAAGCAGTGCTGGCAATTCCATCTTTTTGATATCCATTGGTAGTAGGACAACATAAGAGGCCCAACTTGTTTACTGTTAGATAACTTGTACCGGCAATTTGTGCTGTAGCAGTAATTCGAATAGCTTCTGTCCAAGGTTTTTTTTCTACTGATGGGGATAAGCGAGGTAACGCAATTTCCTTAAATCCTTGACTAGTAAAATAAAACCAACGATGAGTGGTGACGGTATTATTTTCTTGATTTAATAATTTCGTATAAGTGCTTTCCTCTAAAGGGTTTTTGGAGGAACAAGAAAAGAGACAATAAAGTGTTATGCAAAGGGCAAGTAAAGGTAATCCATGTATTTTCATTAAAATCAGTTTACCCTTGTATGCCCGTAATTTCAAGGTTATTATTTTAAACGGGAAGCAGTAAAAGTACCATCTGCAATGGAAGTAAGAATTTTTTCCTGATTATAATTCCAAGGGGAATAGTCTTCTTTTTCTTGGTTTTCTAAAAGTTTTTTTTCCACTGTCTGACTAAATTTTCTCCAATTAAACTGACTTGTTCTTTGATATATTTCGCTGGAATTTCCCTCTGATAATTCTATTAATCGTAAGAAAATATAGGCACTATAGGTGTTTGCTTTTTGATTAATAATTTCTGTTTTAGGAATAAAAGTTCTGTTATAAGGGTACACAAAACCTTCTCGGTCAGCAATTGTGTTATTAGTTGGAAAAAGCAAAAAAGGACAGGGATGATTTTTAGGTAGTTCTAACTCAATAATATC
>CALNCH010000224.1 GCA_937875245.1 uncultured Spirochaetaceae bacterium | reverse complement strand
GGATTTTTCTATTGGTGAGCCTGAGAGAAGACGTTTTTTTATAGATCAAACATTATCCATGTATGATTTACTTTATATAGATATAAACAGAAAATATAAAAAAATATTAAAAACTCGGAATTTATTATTAAAAGAAGAAAAATACGATTTACTGGAAGCCTATGATTATTCATTAGCAGAAGTAGGGGCGGAAATCGTAAAAAAAAGAGATAGAGCTATCTTCCAATTTAATCAGCTTTTTTCCAAATTATATGAACAAGTATCAGATATTGATTCTGTCACATTAAAATATGATTCACAATGGAAAGATTTATCAATAGATGAAATAATTAAAATACTTTTTGAAAAAAGAGAAACAGACAAAATAATGAAAGTTTCTATGAGCGGTCCTCATAGAGATAAAATAAAGTTTGTGAGAAAAGGAAAACCTTTTATATCAACAGCTTCAACTGGACAAAGAAGATTAACGGCATTACTTTTGAGAATATGCCAAGCTTCCTTTTATACATCTATAACTTCTAAAAAG
Source organism: uncultured Spirochaetaceae bacterium (assembly GCA_937875245.1). Classification (GTDB taxonomy): domain Bacteria; phylum Spirochaetota; class Spirochaetia; order Treponematales; family Treponemataceae; genus CALNCH01. The sequence goes on along the minus strand of CALNCH010000224.1, from coordinate 10,057 downwards.
CCAGTATTATTAATGGATGATGTTTTACTAGAACTAGATCCTGATAAAAGAGAAAAGGTAACTATTTTACTTCCTGAATATGATCAGCTTTTTTGTACTTTTTTACCTGGTGAACCTTATGAAAGATACATGAAGCATGATACTAAAATATTAAATGTTGAAAATGGAGTTTTTAGTGAACGAATTTCAAACAGCAAGTGAAATTTTAAATAGAATATTTAGCAATATAGATAGAGATCAACTAGAACAATCAAATTCTGTTGTTAGAGGATGGGAGTCGATAATAAGTAAAATTTATGATTATGGTCCAAAATTAGCAGCTCACAGTAGAGTAATTGATTTAAAGAATGAAAACTTATTAATAGAAGTTGATCATTCTGGATGGATACAAATTTTACAATTAAATAAAAAATTTATATTAAAAGGATTGCATGATTTATATCCTGAATTAAAAATTAGAAACTTGTCTTTTAAATTAAAGGGGCAAACTTTTGAACAAAAAGCTGGTATAGCTGAGTATAATGAAGAAAGAGTGAAAAAAGAAGTTGAAGAAAGATTAGAGAAAATAGATTTAGAATTGGCTGATAAAAATATTGGTATTGATGATAAAGTAGTAAACGAAAAAAAAGTTTATAATGCAGAATTTGAAAAAACACTAGAGAGACTTAAGAAAGAGATATTGACCAATGAGTCATAAATATGTTAATTTATGTAACCTATATCATCTGTGTGATAAAATTCAAGGATTTTTAAATCCTTAACATAAAGGAGACGTGTTCATGAAAAGGACATATCAACCAAGTAAAGTAAAAAGAAACAGAAAATTCGGATTCCGTGCTCGAATGAAGACTCGGGGTGGACGTTTAATACTAAAACGCCGAAGAGCTAAAGGAAGATCAAAGTTATCTGTTTCCGATGAAAAGAAACCTTATTAATCTATTAGTTTAGGGAAATGGGAACAGTCTTGTTTAAAACCGGTCGTTTTACATGTGAAGAGCATGTAAAACGTTCTGAAGATATTCAGAATCTGTTTAAGAATGGACGGCGAGTCAGCACTGAAGGTGCTAAAATGTTTTTTATTAAAAATGATAAACAATACAACAGAATTGCCTTTGCTGTTCCACGCGGATATGGTAATGCTGTTCAACGAAACAGATGTAAACGCTATAGTCGCGAAGCCTATCGATATATTAAAGCACACCTGAACACCGGATATGATTTACTTTTATTAGTATATCCAGGAAAAAACTCGTTCAGCACACGGTGTGACCAATTTCGTAATTTGTGCAAAAAAGCTGGATTAATTAGTATATGAGAAAAATCATTACAAAATTCTTCTGTCTTATGATCCGGTTTTATCAAGTCTGTATTTCTCCTCTTTTTCCACCTAGTTGTAGGTTTTATCCTACTTGTTCAAGTTATTCGCTTGAAGCTATTAAAAAATACGGACCATGGAAGGGATCTTACTTAGCAATTAAAAGAATTCTAAGATGTCATCCTTTTTCTCGTGGAGGATATGATCCAGTACCGTGAGGAGTTATATAAATGGACAAGAATACCATCTGGGCCATTATTTTATCAACATTGGTTCTAGTGGGTTTTATGTTTGTGCAAACAACATTCTATCCATCTGTTGCTGTTGAACAACTGCCAACAGAAAATACACAGTCAATTGTAGAAACAGAACCAACACTTGTAAATGTAGCAAGTACTAGTATTATTTCTGATGAAAATTCAGATTCCCCTCTAGAAGAAAAACAATACACCATTACAACTTCAAAAGCAAAAGTTACTTTCACAAACAAAGGTGGAGACATTATTTCTTATGAATTAATAGATCATAAAGATGGTGATGAAGGTGTTCAATTAGCAGACAATATAACAGCTAGTAATAGAGCTTTTTCTTTAGCCTTTGGTAATAACAATAACATCATTAATGATTACTTTAATGTAAAAATGATAGATGATTATACAATTGGTTTTTTTAAGAAATTTTCTATTAACAATAGTAGTGGAACAGCAAATGAATTTACCTTAGTAAAACAGTATACTTTTAATCCTGACGAATATGTATTTAAGTTAGATATTTTGATTGAAGGATATGACGGACTTAATGGTCTAGATTTTGGGGGAGCAGCTTATACATTAAGAACTTCACCACAAATTGGTCCCCATTTTGACAAGAAAGTTGATCGATATGAAAACCGAACTTTTATGTCATATTCTGATGGAAAACAGAAAAAACAAACACTTTCTGATGGTCAATCAAAAGTATTTGATAAAGGATTTACTTGGACTGGTGTAGCAGGTAAATACTTTACGATTTTAGTTTCTCCTGTAAATACATCTGTAATTACTCAGGCTCTTTATTCTACAGCATTAGATTTACCTTCTTATGCTAATGCTCAAGTAATGCTTACAAGATCACCAATAGTACAATCTTCAGTTCAAGATACCTATTATATCTATGCTGGTCCAAGAACAGAAAAAACCTTAGAAATATATAACAATGCAACTGAAAATTATTGGAAATTATCTAATTTACGTTTAGATGAAGGTTTATCAAATACAGGATTTTGGTCTTGGTTGGAAGCAACCCTTAAGTTTATTATGGAAATTTTTTATAAGATGATTCCTAACTGGGGTGTTTCAATTATTTTAATGACTATTTTGTTAAAAGTTATTTTATTCCCATTAACAAAGAAAAGTTCAATGTCTACATTAAAGATGCAAGAAGTACAGCCTTTAATGCAAGAGCTTCAAACAAAGTATAAAAACAATCCAGAGAAATTAAATGTTGAAATGGCAAAGCTATATAAAGAGACTGGTTATAATCCATTATCCGGTTGTTTACCATTACTTATTCAATTTCCATTAATTTTTGCTATGTTCAATTTGTTTAACAACTATTTTGAATTCCGTGGGGCAATGTTTATACCAGGTTGGATTCCAGACTTGTCTGTTGGAGATAGTATATATACTTTGAAAAGTAGCATTCCTTTCATTGGAAATCAAATTCGTATTTTACCAATAATTTATGTTATTTCACAGTTATTATTTGGTAAATTTACAAATACAAGTGGTGGAACCGGGTCACAAGCAACACAAATGAAAATTATGATGTATGGTATGCCACTCATGTTTTTCTTTATGTTTTATAGTGCTCCTTCAGGATTACTTCTTTATTGGACTGTAAGTAACTTATTACAACTTGTACAGCAAATTATTATAAATAAAGCTATGCATGCAAACAAAATGGAAATTAAATCTACTAAAAAGTAGAATAAAGTAAAATAGAATATTTTTATCCCCGAGGTGCGTTATGGTCTATGAATATGAAGGAAAAACGGAAAAAGAAGCTATTGAATTAGCTGCAAATGAGTTAGGTCTTGAAAGAGATCAGTTTGACGTAGAAATCCTTGAAACCCAAAAAACTAGTATTTTCAAGAAAGGATACGTAAAAATCAGAGTACATGCTGATGATGTTGTTGAAAAAGTAGCCCCTGAATTTGATGGAGCTATGCCAAAAGTAAAATCTAAGTTATTTGCTGATCCATTACCAAAAGATGAATTTGAAAAGCAATTAATTGATTTTGTTGCTTCTACAATAAGAAAAATGGGCTATGAAGTTACTGTTGATGTTATGTTCAGAGAAGATAAAAAAATTGGAATTCGATTAAATTCACCTAATTCGTCTATCTTAATTGGAAAAAAAGGTAAAAACCTTGATGCATTACAGTTATTGGCAAATGTGTATGCTGGTAGATTAGGTGGAGAAGAAGTAAGAGTTATTCTTGATAGTGAAAACTATCGTATAAGACGAGAAGAATCTTTAGTTCGCCTAGCTTATACAACAGCTGACAAAGTAAGAATGAGCAGAAATTCAATTCTTCTTGAGCCAATGAATCCATTTGAAAGAAGATTAATTCATACAACACTAAATGATATCGGTGATGTTGAAACAAAAAGTGAAGGTGAAGGACTTTATAAACAAGTACGAGTACTTTATAAAGGCGTTAGATAACAAGAAAAGGCAATAGAATAACACTATTGCCTTATTTTTAATTAGGTAGAGTAATATGAAAAAAATAAGTTTTATCTGTGTTTTATCTGTAATAGTATTAATGTATGGAGGATGTTCAAATATGAAAGGTATGGAATCAATAAAGGGAAAAGACGGTCTTTTCGCTATCATGGAGACAAATAGAGGGGATATCGTATTAGAATTGTTTTATAAGCAAACACCGCTTACTGTAACCAATTTTGTGGGATTAGCAGAAGGGACTTTAGATGCTGCAAAAAATAAACCTTATTATGATGGTTTAAAATTTCATAGAGTAATTTCAGATTTTATGATTCAAGGTGGAGATCCAAAAGGTAATGGTACTGGTGGACCTGGTTATCAGTTTCCTAATGAATTTGTGAAAGAATTAACACATAATGGCCCTGGTATTTTGTCAATGGCAAATGCAGGTGATGGCGCTGATGGATTGGGAACAAATGGTAGTCAGTTTTTTATTACTCATGTTCAAACACCATGGTTAGATGGAAAACATACCGTTTTTGGAAAAATTGTTACTGGCCAAGATGTAGTTAATTCCGTTAAACAAGGGGATTCAATTAAGAAAGTAACTATTGTTAGACAAGGAACTGATGCTGAGAAATTTACAGCTACACAGGCTGATTTTAACGCTCTCAAGGCAAAAGCTATCGAAAATATTAAAGCAGAAAAAATAGTTAAACAAGAAGAAATTAAAAAACAAATAGAAAAGAATTTTCCTGGTGTAACAACTGATGAAAATGGAATTTATTATAAAATTGATAAAGAAGGATCAGGTTCAAAGACTGGGGTAGGCAAAAAAGTTGCCGTTCACTATACAGGAAAACTTTTAGATGGTACTGTGTTTGACTCATCCATTTCAAGACAAGAAACACTGGATTTTACAACTGGAGCAGGTCAAATGATTCCAGGGTTTGATATTATGGTTCAGGATATGAAAAAAGGGGAAAAAAGAACAATGGTTCTTCCTCCAGAAATGGCATACGGGTCTGCTGGTGCAGGTGGTGTAATTCCAGGTAATGCTTTTATTTCCTTTGAAGTAGAGCTTGTCTCTGTAAAATAGTATGTATGAAAAACCGATAAATATTTTGTTTATCGGTTTTTTTATGCCTTTTTAGTAATGTCTATGGAATTTAAAGCTAATAGTAATGGAGAGATACCCTTAAAATCATCACTAATAATTTTTTCTTGAACGTAACTGTTATAACTTCCATCTCTATAAGGTGTTCCACCTAAACTTGCAAAACTACAAATACCATTTAGATGAAATATACCATTTTCTTGTTCTATCATAAGTTGAGAAAGACCTGAAATAGCATTTTGAGCAGATAAAATTAGATTTTGGGTATTATTTGTGTATTGTGCGGTAGAAGATAAAAAATATGAAAACATTGCAGTACAAGAAGTTTCTAAATAATTATTAATACGTGAAGGTTGATCCACTACTTGGTACCAAAGTCCACTTTTATCTTGGTAATGACATAGTGCCTTTTGTAATTGGAGTGTAGTAGCCAAAAAGTATTCATATTCTTGTTTATAAGAATCTTTATTATATAAAAAAGATACACATTCAGATAATGCTAAACAATACCAGCCAATTCCTCTACCCCAAAATATTTGGGAACATCCTGTTTCTGTGTTTGCCCATAGTTGATGTTTTGTTTCGTCCCATGCATGATATAACAAACCTGTATTTGGATCTGTAAGTTTTTTTGTCATGCATTTAAATTGATCTATAATAAAGGACACTTTATCTGTGTCGTTAATATACATAAAGTATTTTAGAGCAAAAGGAACGTACATATACGTTTCATTAATCCAGATTTGTTTCGATAATGATTTTTTATGCCAATAACAGTTGTTTATTGTTTTAGGTTGTAAATCTAACTGTGAAATAAGTGTTTCACAAGCTTTTAAATATTTTTGATTTCCAGTATTTTGATAAAGAGTAAAGAGTAAATTGCCTAAAATCAAATTATCTAAGTTATAGTCTTCTCTGTTGTAAGAAAGAATATGACCTTCTTCAGTAATAAACGTATCAACTCTAGTAGTAACCCAATTTTTTGTTTGTTCGTCCTTGTTATCTAATGCGGTAACATAAAGGGAATACAAAAAAAAACAATGAGAATAATGAGAAGTAAAGGAAAAATCTGTATACTGTGTTTTTAATGAAGAACTATATTCATTGTAATTTATGTTTTTTTTCATGATAACATCTTTAGGTATTAAAAAAGCCCGCCCTGTTATAGGCAGGCTTTGAATTAATTAAATATTAACAATCTTAGTGAATTAAGCTGTTAGCCTTTGCGTATGCAACACCTGCATCATTCCATTCTTGACCACCAATTTTTTTGAATTCTGCAATCCAAGCATTCCAGTTTTCTTTAGTCAATGATCTTTTTCCTGTTAAGAATTCAAGAACACCTTGTTCATAGAATCGTTTAACATCGGCATTAGGGGCAGGAAGTGTATCGCCACCAATATTGTCTTTCCATGGACGTGTCTGCATATCTAACAATACAGCACCTGGATCCATAGTTTTTCCTGATTTTTCAGTTACATAAGATGGGTAACGTGCGTTAATTTCAATTCCACCATTGTAATAAGCCATATTACGAAGTTGTGTTAGAGGAATTGTTTCAGGTTTAGTGTATCCCTTTGAAGGATCAGAGAGTCCCTTTTCTGTTGGAACTCCGTTAGCATCTTTAATGTAGTTAACGTTTTCTTCGCCCCAACCTAACAAGTAATAACCTGTATCACTTGACATCCATTCAAGAAGCTTTGCGATTGCAGCTTTTTTACCATTATCTGCAGCTCTTTGTGATACTGCATAGATTCGGTAGTTATTTGTATAAACACCAACTGATTGGTTTCCTTTTGGTCCCTTTGGAGGATCAATAACAATCCATTCACCTTCTGGAAAGTTTGTATCAAAAGGTTTGTAGTTTGCTACAGCTGCATAAGCTGCATTCTGTTCACGCATAATACCAAAACGACCTTGTTTCCATGCAGCACGGAAATCGTCTTTTTTATATGCTAGCCAGTTAGGATCAATAACTTTTTCATCTACCATTCTTTTTACGAAAGAAAGAGCATCATAGTATTCAGGGCGGAAAAGGTTAAGACCGGCATTTTTAGTTGTTAAGTCCCAAGTACCACAAACGTCAAAAGCACCCATAATTGGCTCTAATCGGCGACCAAGACCTTCTTCTAAAGTACTGATTTCGATAAATGCACCGTATCCATATGTGTCGTTCTTTCCGTTACCATCTGGATCATTAAAGGTAAATGCCTTCATTACGTTCATATATTCTTCAGTTGTTGTAGGAACTTTAAGTCCAAGTTTATCTAACCAATCTTTTCGGATTAATACACCTTCATTCTTAGCGATAGAACCAGGAGATGCAAGACCGTAAGATTTTCCATCAATTTTTGTAAAAGCTTGTGAAACTGTATCATAATGAGTAGCAACACGCTGTGGCATTTGTGGATACATATCATCAACACTGGCGATAAGTCCATTTTCTACTAATTTTTGCCATACTGGTCGTCTTACCATAAAAAGATCTGGAAGAGAGTTTGCAGCAGCAGCAGCATTAACTTTAACATCCTGATCGCTTTCATTTGAAGGCAATGCAGTAATTTTAAGATCGATGTTTAATTCATCTCTGATAATCTGGAAAGCTTTCCAGTCTGCAGGTGGTGGACCTGCTTCAGTTGATGCGGCACCATACCATAGTTCAATGGTTACAGGACCAGATTCTTTAGATTCTTTAGCACCACTTGCAAAAGTTGGAGCTAAAATGAGCATAGCAACTAGCAAAAATGCAGCTAGTTTAAGACAATTTTGTTTCATTATTTCCTCCTTGATGAAATTTAAATGAAAACTCTTTAATATTTTTTTGCCTGATTTGAAATCTCTTTAAGAGAATCAAATCAGATAAATAAAACCAAATTAACCCTTTACAGAACCAAGCATTGTTCCTTTTGTAAAGTATTTTTGTATAAATGGATAGGCAATAATCATTGGAATAGCAGACATAAATACAGAGGCTGCTTTAATCGCTTGAACAGATGTTTCTCCGAATGCATTAACTTCCAAGTTTTCGTTCATACCTGATGCCATAAGAATGTTACGTAATAAAATTGGTAATGGCTGTAAGTAATTTTCGTTTAAGTACAACATTGCATGGAAGAAGTCATTCCAGAAAGAAACTCCATAGTACAAACCAATAGTCATAATAATTGGTTTTGATAATGGAAGAATAATTCTTATTAATACATAGATTTCTGAAGCCCCGTCGATACGTGCTGATTCTTTTAATTCTTCTGGGATTCCTTCAAAAAATCCTTTCATAATTAAACAGTTATAAGTACTTAAAGCTCCAGGAATAAAAATTGCTGCCAAATTGTTAGTTAAGTTCAACCATGGAATTGTTCGTCCTGCAACTACTAGGTACATTGGAATCATACCAATGTTAAAAAGGTAAGGAATAAGAATAAAAACATTTAAAAGTTTTCGTCCTGGTAATGTTTTAATTGATAAACCATAGGCCATTGGAATAGTAAGAAATAATGCTGATGCAACACCAAAAACCAAGATTTTTAAACTGTTAGAAAAGGCAATAACAAAGCCATTATTTCCTAACAAAGCTTTATAAGCAGCAGTAGACCATTTCCAAGGGGCTAAAAAAACGCCTTCTAGGTTTGTTCCAATAAAATGATTAGGTCTAAATGATTGAGTAATAGTACTCCATAAAGGAAGGGCGATAATAATTAAAACAAATACCATAAAAGTGTTCAATAAAGTGTAAAAAGTTTTATCGGCACCTGTTAAACGTATAGTTGATGGTTTTTCCACAAGAAACTCCTTAAATTATTGATGAATCAGATACTTTCTTAACAAGCCTATTAGCTGTCATGATAAGAAGCATACCGATTACACCTTTGAAAATACCTACGGCTGTAGCAAGAGCAAATTGGAATTCCAAAAGACCTTGTCGATACACCCAAGTATCAATGATATCTGCAACACTATATACAGGGATTGAATACAACATAAACATTTGATTAAAACCTGCATCTAAGATTGTACCTAAACGAAGAAGAACTACTGTAACAATAACGGGTCTAATTGATGGTAAGGTAATGTACCAAACTCGTTGTACTGCAGTAGCTCCTTCTACCATTGCGGCTTCAAATAAAGAAGGATCAATTGCCATTAAAGCGGCAATAAAGATAATTGCACTCCATCCCATTTCTTTCCAAGCATCTGAAAGAATAACAATCCAAGGGAAAGTATTAGTATTAGACAAAAAATCAATTGGTTCACCGCCAAACAAAACAATTACATCATTAATTATTCCGTCTCCAGGGGCTAACAAAACCAATAAAATACCATACATAATTACCCATGAAAGAAAGTGTGGTAAGTATGTAAGAGTTTGAACTACTTTTCGTAATATTGGACGTGTACATTCATAAATACAAACGGCCAAAATAATAGAAAGAGGAACACTCACTAATAATTTTCCAAAACTGTAAAATAAAGTGTTCCTAAGGAGTTCCCAAAAATAAAAAGAGTTAAAAAAAGTAATAAAATTTTCTAATCCAACCCATTCACTACCCCAAATACCTTTTAGGGGTTTAAAATCTTTAAATGCTATTTGTCCATTCCAAATAGGTAAATACTTAAAGATAATACAATACACAACTGGTATTAATAGAATCAAATACACAGCAGAGTGACGCTTGATATCTTTAAGTAAATTATTTTTTGGAATAGAAGGATTTAATGTATTCATAATCTATACCTCAATCTAGAGAGTACCGTATTATGAAAGTAAAATGCAGAGAGAAAATTGGATTATTCCGACATCAGTCGTTTTTTGTACGTATTTTACCTGGTGGAACACCATGAATTTTTTTAAAAACCCGACAAAAATAAGCCTGGTCTTGAAAGCCTGTTTTTTCTGCAACTTCGTAAATAGTATTATT
>CALNCH010000223.1 GCA_937875245.1 uncultured Spirochaetaceae bacterium | reverse complement strand
TAAGTTATATTTTGTAAACCACTTCTCCCTTCCTTTATACCCTGCCATGTTTCATCTAACGTATTTCCTAAGGCACTTATTGCACCCATTCCTGTAACTACAACTCTTTTCATATTATCCTCCGATTATCAGTATCAGTTTTTTGTAACCTTAAGCGCCCATTCCGCCGTCTACACCCAATACTTGTGCAGTAATATAGGTTGACATATCGGAAGCCAAAAATAACACGGCATTAGCAATGTCTGTTACAGTACCAGCCCGCTTTAATGGTATTGAATCAATCCAGACTTTTCGTGCTTCTTCGTTTACAGCGGCTGTCATATCAGTTTCGATATAACCTGGAGCAATAGCATTTACTCGAACACCTCGAGAAGCAACTTCTTTTGCTAAGCTTTTAGTAAGACCAATTAATCCAGCTTTACTAGCGGAATAATTGCATTGTCCACCCTGTCCATGAATTCCCGCGATACTACTCATATTGATAATAGAACCTGAGCGTTTTCGAATCATATCAGAAGAAATTATTTGAGATACTGCAAAGGCTGCAGTCAAGTTTACATTGATAACACTATTCCAGTCTTCTATCTTCATGCGAAAGGACAAACCATCTCTAGTAATACCTGCATTATTTACTAATACGTGAAATCCACCAGATTCTTTTAATGCCTCTGCAACAACAGTAGCTAATTTTGCAGTATCGCCGGCATCAGCATACACTTCGTGATACACACTACCTTTTTCGGTAGCAAACTGTTCCATTTCAGCTAAGCCTGCAGAAGGTTTTGTACACAAACCCCAAACTTCTGCCCCTTCTTCAATAAAACGTCTTGTAATTTCTTTACCAATTCCACGACTAGAACCGGTTATTAAAGCTTTTTTTCCTTCCAATAACATTTACAAAGCCTCTATATCAGTTAATTTTCCAGAGGGAGCACAAGTCCATCCGTTGTTAATACCACTATCACGCCATAACCCACAAAGGGTGGATCCAGGCCCTACTTCAATTAATCGCCAATTATCATCTTCTTTTTCAAATCTCTGAGCAATTTCTTTTTCCTCTGAAGTCCACAAAACAGGATGAGTTAAATGTAAAACAGCATTTTCTTTTGCTTCAGAACCCGAATTCATTATTTTTCCTGTAACATTGGAAAAAATAGGAATAGAAGGATTATTAAAAGGTATATTTTCTAACACAGTTTTAAATTCAACGGCCGCTTTTTCCATTAGTGGAGAGTGGAAAGGTCCGGCAACTGCTAATTTTACCACTCGCTTAGCCCCTCCTTCTTTACAAAGTTTTTCTGCAATTTCAAGACCTTCTCCAGTACCCGAAACTACGGTTTGTAGTGGACTATTCATATTAGCGGGGAATACAGAAGGGGATTTTCCTGTGCTGTATGGTTTTAATAAATCAATTATAGTTTCTGGAGGAAGTTTTAACACCGCAGCCATTCCAGGAGGATTCCCTTTGGACTCTTTTGCAATTTGGTCACAACAGTTTTGCATGATAATACCACGCTGTTTTACCACTTTAATGGTATCTTCCAAAGATAAAATCCCTGAAGCATAGAGGGCAGAAAACTCTCCTAAACTAAACCCTGCTACCCCAGAGGCTGTTATTC
>CALNCH010000222.1 GCA_937875245.1 uncultured Spirochaetaceae bacterium | reverse complement strand
TAAAAAGCTTAGCACGAGAATTAAATATCCCGGTAGTTGCTTTATCTCAAGTTCGTCGTGACTCAGAAGGAAAAGAACCTACTTTGGCAGATTTGCGTGAATCGGGTTCTATTGAACAAGATGCTGACGTTGTAATGTTTATCCATCGTGAAAGACAAAAAAACTCAAGTGAAGAAGTAATACAAGCAATACCTACTCAATTGATTGTTTCAAAACAACGAAATGGTCCTATCGGTAACGTTGATATAGTATTTTTACCCTCATATACAAAATTCGAAAATTTAACAAAACAATAAACTTATAGTTAGTACTCTAACCATTCACCAGTATTTGTAACATACCAGTTTTTCAATAATCTTTTAGTTTTTGTATTATACCAAGTGATACTTCCATTTTTGTTTAGAATTAATAGATTTTCTGAATTTCCTGCCACAGAAACGGGTAACGAAGAAGAACGAGAAAGTAAGGTATCCTGTCTACTACTTATAGAATAAGCATGTATTTGAGTTTTTCCAATATTGGTATATAACATGTTATTTTGTAAGTATGTAAAAGCTTGGGTATCTTCATCTGCCCATTGTAAGACAGGAACAAACATTTTAGTTTGAGGATAGTAAGAGAAAATCTCTGTTTTTTTAGAGTCAGTCGAAGTAGAAATACTTACTCCATAAAAAGGACCATTTTCCACTTGATTTTCAGTTAAAGAAAAAGCTACTTCACTTGTAACAGGAAGGGGAACTGTTTCTTTGGTATTTACATTGACATGAATTAAGGCCGACTTTGGATTGCTAGTTGCCGTTTTTGCCACATATAAATCCTCTGGAGAATAAAGTAATGCATCTTGAATTCCAGTTCCTGTATACAAAGTTGTTAAAGAATTGGTATCAAAATTATACATTTTAACGGTAGTATTACTTTCTATTGTAATTAATTGATTATCTTTTTTATGAACCATTTGTAACAACTGTGTAGGAGTAAATAAGGTTTTCTTAAATCCAGATTCATCGGTAGAAATATATTGAACAGGTTTTTTAGTATTTTTTGACCATAAAATAACTGCATCATTATAGGGAACTATATTAGTATATCCAGAATTCCCCGCTACCGTTACTAAAGTACTATCATTGTAAGAAACACGAATAACTGACTTTTCTGTTAGCAAAAAGAAATAGTTACCCTGGGCTGCGACATCATATATTTTATCATAAACATGCTTTGTAACTTGTTCTGCAATAAGGTTTTCTGTAGAAGGAGATGTATCTAAAGAATATATATTTCCATCTGTTGCTCCAAGAAAAATGGAATCATTTCTTTTTATTAAAGTTTCAATGGTACTACGATTGGTTAAGGAGAATCTTTTTACAATAATGGGAGTTTCGATAACATGATGTTCTTCTGTTTCAATCATTTTTAATGTTATAAATCTCCCATCATTTTCAATGTAATATAAATTAGTATCTGAACGGGAAGTACAAATTTGTGGGGATTTGGCAGAAATCTTTGCAATCACTGTTCCAGTAGTTGCTTGGGTAATATAAATAGTATCATTTTTCACACCTGCAAAAAATAAATCATTATTATAAATGGTTGGTTGTATCAAGTTTGCTTCTACTTGAAATTCAGTTTTTCGGACCCCTGTTCGTAAATTGGTATAAATTAAGTACCCCAAAGGTGAATACATACAATTACTATTTTCTGAAGTACTAGTAACTGCATAGGATACAAAACCAGCAGAATCGTTAACTTTTTTTACAATAGAGCCTCTGGTATTTTCAAGAAAAATAATACCATCAATAGAGGTAGTCCCAGCCATAATATAGGTACCTTTTTCAGAATATGCTAGGGAAGTTACGGTATCGGAAATCCTTTTTGCAAATTTTCTGGTTTGGGTATTCCAATTCCAAACAGATATTCTGTTTACAGAATATCCATCTGTTTCATATACAGCAACTTCATATCCATTTGGATGTACTGCAATCATTTTTATTTCATAGTCAGAAACTTGAAAATGCTCTCCCATACCGGAAGCTGTCCATTTAATTAAAAAACCATCATTACCAGCTGAAAACAGTGCATTTGTACCTGTAGCAAATGCAGTTACAGAACCATCATGGGGCTGAGTTGATGTATGTGTTTGACCAAAAAAGGGAAATAAAATCAAAAGTGATAAAAAGGGTATAAGTATTTTTTTCATATTATTTTGCTCCAGAAATAAGATAACTAATATCACCAAAAAGTGCAAAGACAAAGATAAATAGTATAAAGGCTATTCCAACAAACTGTATATTATACAAGAACTTAGGATGTAATTTGCGTCGGGAAATCCACTCGATAAGGGCAAAAAGTATTAAACCACCATCCAGCACTGGAATAGGAAGTAAATTCATTAAAAACAGAGAAATACTAATTAATGATAAAAAATTAAGAACGGTAATCACCCCTGTTGAAAAACCTAATGAAAACCCCGATTTTGCAGTTTCACCTAACATAACAGTAATTCGGACTGGCCCAGAAACTGCTTTTGTAACATCTACACCTTTAAATAGTAAACCTATGCTTTTTATGGTAAGTTTTAACATATTTACTGATTCTAAAACACCTTGTTTTATTGAACCCAAAAAACCATATTTAGGTGTATGTATTTCATTTACTACAAAGGAAATACCAACTTTATTATCAATAATGATCATTTTTCTTGTTTCAATATTGGCATCTCGTAAAAACTGGATGTTCACTTCAGTTTTATCAGTTAATAATAATTGTAAATCAACAGTATTCTTCACAGGTTTACCATCTACAGAGGTTATTAAGTCTCCTTTTTGTATTCCCGCTAAAGCTGCACTAGAACCTTGTACTACAGTGTCAACTATAGGATCTATCCAACTAACAATTCCTATTTTTCCCGCCCCAGTTTCTGGATCCAATTCTGGTGTTAATTCAAATTGTAATTTCTCTCCATTTCTATCAACTTCAACAGTTAATAACTCTTGAGGATGTAAAGAAATAATTTCAGAAATATCTTTAAAATATGATATTTCAGTGTCATTTATTTGAGTAATTCTATCACCAGTTTTAATGCCAGCAGACATTGCTATAGAAGGATAATTTTCATACACTTCGGAAGCTAAAATGATTTTATTTGAAGTAGTGTAATAGGTATAACCAATTAAACTAATAATTGAAAAAGAAATAATTGCAAACAAGAAATTAAAAAAAGGACCAGAAAAAGCAATAAACAATCGCTTTAAAGGGTGAACTCCATAAAAAGAACCTGGTTCTGAAGGAATTTCAGAGAGTTTATTATCTAAAGCTTCTTGAAAGGCTTTTTCTCCTTTCATTCCACAGTATCCACCTAAAGGAATTAATGAAATACGATAATCAGTATCTTTAATCTTTTTATGGGCTAATACAGGCCCCATTCCTACAGAAAAAGTTTCAACTGTTACTCCAGACAATCGAGCAGCAATAAAGTGACCTGCTTCATGAATGATAATTACAAGTCCAAGTCCTAAGAGTCCATAAATAATTGTCAAAAAATACCTCCGGATGCGATTTTTCGTGCTTGTGAATCAAACAAAAAAACCTCATCGAATGTTACAGCAGCTTTACTCCAATCATGTTCTAAAGTTTTTTCAGTAACTAAAGGAATATCTGTAAAATTAATTTTATCATGTAAATATGCGTCAACTGCAATCTCATTGGCAGCATTATAAGCAATGGTATAAGCACCTTCTGCCTTTACTGCATCATATGCTAATGAAAGCATAGGGAAGTCTTTTATTCGGGGTGGGAAAAAACTTAAAGTAATACCATTCTCAAAAGAGGCAGCAATAATGTCAAAAGGTTCCAAATGATTTGGTGTAAAATGAGGCCAAGTAAGTGCAGATAAAATAGGATGTCTCATATCAGGTTTTGACATTTGAGCATACAAAACCCCATCTTTGGTTCGGATTAAAGAATGTACAATACTTTGTGGATGTACAACAACTTGGACTTTTTCTGGACTCATATCAAAAAGCTTACAAGCTTCAATCACTTCAAGTCCTTTATTAGCAAGGCTTGCAGAATCAATGGTTATCTTTGTTCCCATATTCCAAGTAGGGTGTTTTAATGCATCTGAAGGTTTTTTATATTGTAATTCATCAGAAGGAACATTTCTAAAAGGACCGCCAGAAGCAGTAAGAATGACTGAGTCTACAGAATCGTGGCCATATTTGCTAATTAAATTAAAAACAGCTGAATGCTCGGAATCTACAGGAAGTAGGGCACAATTATTTTTACCAGCTAAACTACGAATAAGATCTCCTGCCATAACTATTGTTTCTTTATTTGCAAGGGCTAAATCAATCTTATTTTGCAATGTGAATACAGAAGGGTATAAACCCGCAGCTCCTGCTATCCCATTCACAACTAAATCAGCTTTTGATTCTGAAATTACTTTTTCAATACCA
>CALNCH010000221.1 GCA_937875245.1 uncultured Spirochaetaceae bacterium | reverse complement strand
AGAGGAGCTAGACGAGATTGAGGAGCCAGATGCAGTTGACGAGATTGCCGAGCCAGAAGAGATTGAAGAAGTAGAAGAGCTAGACGAGATTGAGGAGCCCGAAGAAATAGAGGAGCCAGAAGAAGTAGAAGAACTGGACGAGCCTGACGAAGTAGAAGAGCTGGACGAGCCTGACGAAGTAGAAGAGCTGGACGAGATTGCCGAGCCAGAAGAGATTGAAGAAGTAGAAGAGCTGGACGAGATTGAAGAGCCCGAAGAAATAGAGGAGCTAGACGAGCTGGAAGAACCAGAAGATCTGGACGAGATTGCCGAGCCAGAAGAAGTAATTCCAGTAGAGAAGAATGATATTGAAGAAGAAATACTAGAAATAGAAGAATTTGTTGAAAAAGGCTCTGAAGAGGCGAAAATAGTTGGTAGCCAGCAAGAAAGTGAAAATTTCTTAGAAGCTTTTGATGTATTTGAACCAACTCAAGACTTTTCAAAAATTGATGAAAGTACAGATGCAGAAGAACAACTAGAAGAATTAAGTGATGAAACTATTGCTTTACAAACAAGAGTTCAAGAACTCCCTGAAGTTGCTCAAGTTGAATCCTTCGATGTTGTATCAGACCAAAATGAAAGCTATATAGATATTGATCATTTTGTTGATTCCGAGGCTAAAAAAACAGATAGCATATCTAATATTGATTTACATGAAAATCCTCATATTGGAGATTCTACCTATACTCACATTGTTGATCCTTCACCTTTGCAATTTGAAATGACTAGTTTTGAAATTTTCCCTCTGGATTTTTCAAGATTAGATTCAGAATACGGAATTCCTTCTCAAGTGAAGGACCTTGATTCTGATATTACGTTTACGGATCAAAATCAACAACCTTTAGATGAGCCAGAGGCAGACCTGATTGAACTTGTTGACGAGACTCCTTTCAGTTTTATATTACAATTTGGGGGAGCCATGAAGGTAACTACTTTGTATGAAGCAGAAAATGGAGCAATCATGGAGGAAGACGGAGTATATCGAATCGCAGATGGTTTGGATTATGGTAAAGTTACACAAAATCCAGAATTTAAAAACCTCGTAGAATCGGTACTAAAATAAATGGAAAAATTGTATCTTATTCCCTGTCATACTAGCCAATAACCAGAATCGGTTGTTGTATTTCCTGTAATTATGTTATACTGCATGGCAGTTGCAGTAGCTTACAAAGAGGCCGCAAAAGAGGAAGAAGCTGAAAAAAAGGAAGATGAAAAGGTAGAAAAATGATGTTTCGGGCACCCTTGGTCGTACGTTCTTATGAATGCGATTCTTATAGCCATGTAAATAATGCAGTTTACTTGAATTATTTAGAGTATGGTAGAATGGAGTATCTCCATGAAGTTGGTTTTGATTACAAAGGTATTGTAGCTGAAGGATATTATCTATATGTAACTCACATTGATATTTATTATAAGGCCTCTGCTTTTTTAGATGACAAATTGTTTGTCGAGATTGCTCCTGCAAAATTAAAAAAAATCTCTGGAGAATTTAAACAGAGAGTAGTAAAAGAAGATGGTACAGTTTGTGTTGAAGCAGCTGTAACTTGGGCTTGCGTTTCTTCAAAAGAAGGACGGCCTGCACGAATTCCAGAAAAATTTATAGTTCCTGGATTATATCCTGAGGAAGGAGATACCTTAAGTGGCGTTATTACACAAAATTGAGTTTATTATTAGTATTGTAAGTGTTTCTATCGTTGTATATGGTACCTTGCAAGCAGTATTTTCTTTATTAAGAACAGAATGTTCCCGATTTACACATAAGTATAATAGTCAACGATTGCGTGTTATCAGAGCAGATTTAGGAACTTATTTATTACTATCACTGGAATTTTTAATTGCAGCTGATATTATAAAATCAATTGTTGAACCTGGACTAACCGACTTGCTACTTTTAGCAGGAATTGTAACTATTCGTACCGTGTTATCAGTGTTTTTGAATAAAGAAATTCAAGAAATTGATAAGGAACGGCACGAACATCCTGAGTTATTTATTGACTTAGAATTACTCAAAAAATAGTATCAATTGGGGTTATGCCAAGGTTTAGGGCGTAATCTCTTGCTATTTGAGCATTATCAATTACTTGGAAGGGTTGATGGGCATCAGAGTTACATATAACTTTCACTTTTTTCCCTTGGTCAATTTTTTCTTTAACCATTTGCCAAAATTCTTCCACTGGGTATTGATATCTTTCTTTACCATTTGCATCAATAACCTTTGGTTTTACCAACCCATATCCGTTTATTTCCAAAGCTACACCACTATATCAGCATTCCATATGGCATTCTTTGCCATACATACATCTGGGTGTGCCAAAAAAGAAAAAATTCCAGTACTAATAGCTTCTATGGTTTGATCTGTATATTTATGGAAAAGTTTTAAAGCGGGATCTTCTGGAATATATAAGTGCCGAGAACCTTCCGTTACCCAATGAGAACCAAGCACTAAGTATTGGGCGCCAAATTTTCCTTTTAATTCATCGGTGTACCAATTCTTGACTTTTGCATCCCATTCACATTCAAAACCTATGTATAGGGGAAAATCTGCCTCTAAAGCCGCTTTTTTTATAGATTCAATGTATTGAGGGGTTTGTTCAGAACTCATTCGTACTTCAGGCCAATAATCTTTTAAAACTGATGGAAAAGGACAATGATCTGAAAAACCTAGACCGCTACACCCCTTTTTTTTTCCTTCTTCAACATAATCAGCTGGGGTGCCAGTGGCATGATTACATAAGTAGGTATGGGTGTGAAAATTTGTAATATTCATTCGGACAATTCTATTGAATGGCATGGTAGATGTCAATTACTTCTATTTTGTTATTGACTTTATGTATAAAAAATGTATAAATATACAAAATAATAAGGAGGATAGCTTTGCAAATTACACTTCAATCCCTTGTAAAAACATACAAAGGAACTGTTGCTACTAATTATGATGTTCATGCAGTTCAAAATATCAGTTTGTCTATCCCTTCTAATACTATTTATGGAATTATTGGAAAGAGTGGGGCTGGTAAGTCTACTTTAGTACGGTTAATAAGTTTATTAGAATCCCCTGATTCTGGGGAAGTGTATTATGATGATAAGAGAGTTGTTAAT
>CALNCH010000220.1 GCA_937875245.1 uncultured Spirochaetaceae bacterium | reverse complement strand
GCTATTTAGCTTGGTTTGGGAGGACAGGGCTTTTTCGTTTATTAAAAAATAATTCTGTAATAGCTCAAAGAGTAGCTTTCGCTGTGGAAATTTTTGGCTACACCCTCTTAATAATTTTTTCAGTATATATTGCTTCTCCTTTTTTTGCAGGTTTATTAGGATGATTTCTTTAAAAATAATTGACATATGTCAAAAAATAGGTTTAAATAAAAGGTATATGGTGAATAGTATATAAAACTAGTCTGAAAAAGGCAAAGGATGGTACGAAAACTGTGAAGAAATACATTTGTACAATTTGTGGTTATGTCTATGATGAGGAAAAAGGAATTCCAGAAGCAGGGATACCCCCAAAAACAAAATGGGAAGATCTTCCTTCTGACTGGAAATGTCCCCTATGCGGGGCTCAAAAATCTGATTTTAAAGAATTGGTAACAAAAAGTGACCAAGTAGAAGATGATCATCTTGAAGCTCCTGAAGTTATGAAAGAATTATCTTCTTCAGAGATGAGTATTATTTGTTCAAACTTAAGTCGAGGATGTGAGAAACAATATCTTTCGAAAGAAGCTGAGGCTTTTAAGACTCTTGCAGATTTCTTTAAAAGAAAAACCGACCCCGTAAAAAAAGGATCTACCAAAGAATTAATTAATTTAATAGAAAAAGATTTGGAAACAAGATTTCCTTATGCAAATAAAGTCGCAAAAGATATAAAAGATAGAGGTGCTCTTAGAAGCTTAGTTTGGAGTGAAAAAGTTACCCGAATGTTAAGTTCTATTCTTAAGCGATATGAAGAAGAAGGTGATAATATGCTTTCAAATACGGGTATCTATGTTTGTACCGTTTGTGGATTTATATCTGTTGGCCTTTCTGCCCCAGAACAATGTCCTGTGTGTAAGGTACCAAGCTGGAAATTCGAAAAAGTAGAAGGGAGGACAGTATAATGTCAGAGAAGTATGCAGTTAGAAATTTACGTTTTTGTACAAAAGACTGTCTTTGTCTCTATGTTTGTCCAACTGGGGCATCAGATACTGAAAACAGTATAATTGATGTTGATAAATGTATAGGTTGTGGTACCTGTGCAGAAGCTTGTCCTTCTGGAGCAATTTCTATGGTTCCAAAGGAAATGCCACCACAGCAAAAGAAAACAGAAAAAGTAATAGAAGGGTTAAGAGGATTAATTCAAAGCAAAAATCTACAGGAAGCCATTGCTAGTAGTTTTCCGGAGGCTCTTGGTGTTGCTGTTGAAAAATCAAATAGACTTATGGCAGAGGACTTATGCCGTGAAGCCGGTTATATGTTACCACAAAGTGAAAATACTCGGGAGTTTCTACAACTAATTCGTGAGATACCTGAAGTACCAAAAGAAACAGTAGATCAACTTTTACAATCAATTAATTTTAATGAAAATATTAAACACGAGGAGACAAAAATGGAAAAATGGAAGTGTACAGTGTGTGGTTATATCCACGAAGGACCCATGACTGATGATTTTACTTGTCCGGTTTGTAAACAACCTGCAAGTAAATTTGTAAAAATGGTGGAGGATACGAAAAGTAATCCTTATGCAGGAACTCAAACTGAGAAGAATCTTGAAGCAGCATTTGCAGGAGAATTTCAGGCAAGAAACAAATACACATACTTTTCTTCAGTAGCAAAAAAAGAAGGATATGAGCAGATAGCTGCTTTGTTCTTAAAAACTGCGGATAATGAAAAAGAACATGCAAAGATGTGGTTTAAAGAATTGAATGGTATTGGTAACACAAGTGAAAACCTTGCTGAAGCTGCAGCTGGTGAAAACTATGAGTGGACCGATATGTATGACGGCTTTGCAAAAACTGCAGAAAAAGAAGGTTTTAAAGAGCTTGCTGCTAAATTCAGAACTGTTGCTGCAATCGAAAAACACCATGAAGAACGATATAGAGCATTACTTAAAAATGTTGAAACGAAGGAAGTGTTTGAAAAGAGTGAAGTAAAAGTTTGGGAATGTAGAAATTGTGGACATATTGTAGTGGGAACAAAAGCCCCTGAAGTTTGTCCTGTTTGTGTTCATCCAAAGAGTTATTTTGAAATAAACATAGAAAACTACTAAATAACACTTATTTCCGATAAAATGAAAGCCAACCCTAAAACTTAGTGGTTGGCTTTTTTTGTTTTTCATTAGGTAATAAGAGTATAAAAAAAATTACAAAAAGCTATTGACTTTATTTATAAGTTAGGTAAAACTAACTAATGTAAGTAGTACATAACTAACTAAATAGAGGATTGAAAATGAGTTTTGATGATGCCCTTATAAATTGTGCAATGCCCACCCTTTGTGGAATAAAACCTTCAAGTTTGTTTTCCATGAAGTATGGAGAGGATTTTTTTGCAGGTAATAGGACAAGACAGTTGAATGATCAACTAAACCCCTATCAAAAAAAAATAGAGGTAATTCATAAGTGTAAAAAAAATGTTCTATATTTTGTTTATGATTTAGAAGTTTTTTCAAATTTATGTTTAGATCCAAAATGTTCAGATTATCTTCTTTTGAAAGGGTATCCGGTAAAAGAAGGTCCAATGGCTATTCGAAAGGAACTTTACAAAAGGCTGGTTTCTTATAGAGAGGATAGAACTGAAAAGACTTTTCCCCATGAGGTAGGACTTTTTCTTGGGTATCCCCTTTGTGACGTGATTCATTTTGAAAAAAACGATGGGCAGTTTTTTTCTTACAGTGGTTACTGGAAAGTTTACGAAAATGTAGAAACTGCTCAGTTTTCCAAGCAACAACACAAATCTCCTCCCCCA
>CALNCH010000219.1 GCA_937875245.1 uncultured Spirochaetaceae bacterium | reverse complement strand
TTTAGGTCCCCCACCCCGGTGGCCAAGGTTTGCATTTCTCCTAATCCTTTTTGAACTAATTCCAACCGGTCACTTACTAATTTGAAAGATTCTCCCAGCCGAGTTTCCAAGGTTTTATGAAGTTTTTCATCAACGGTTTCCCTCATTTTTTCCAGCTTTTCACCATTGTCTTTTTGGATATCTGCTAATTTTGTTTCAACGGCTAAACGTATTTTTTCGTTTCCATCACGTTGTGTTTTAGTTAATTCATTTATGTTTTGGGTAAAACGTTTTTCAAATAAAGCCAAGCTATTAGATAATTCATCTCGTTGTTGTTTTGACATTCTGATACTGGTTTCCCGAAAGGTTTCTAGACTACTTTGCAGCTCTTGTCTTTGATTTTTCTGAACATCTGCCATCTCTTTTCTAAAAAATGTTATTTCTGTTTTCACTATATTTTCAAAAGAACTGGTATTTATCTTATTTTTTTTAAAAAGTAAAATAATAAGAAGAAGTACTTGCAATAAGCCTATTCCACATAAAATCAAGATGTACAGTTCCATAAAACATTCTCCTCTGTTGAAAAAAAAAGCACCCTCTGGGTGCTTTAAGTATACACTATAAAAATTACATTCCTAAGCCTTTCATAAGTTTTGCTTGCATTCCCTTATTTTTGGCAACTTTCATCATAAGCCGAGTTTTTTCAAATTGCTTAATCAACTTGTTTACTTCAGCTACAGAAGTACCAGAACCTCGTGCAATTCTTTTTCGCCTGCTAGGACCAATAATCAGGTGGTTAGCCCGCTCTTTTCTTGTCATAGACAAAATAATAGCTTCTTGGGACTTCATTCCACTGGTATCCATAGCAGAAGGATCAATTTGTCCTGCCATACCTGGCATCATTTGTAAAATAGATTCCATAGAACCCATTTTTTTTACCTGTTGCAACTGTTCAAGCATATCTTCCAAAGAGAACTCATTATTTGCCATTCGCTTTTGAAGTTTTTCTGCTTGTTCTATATCTACTGTTTCTTGAGCTTTTTCAACCAAAGAAACAATATCACCCATACCAAGAATACGACTTGCAATTCGCTCTGGATGAAAGGGCTCAAAATCCTCAATCTTTTCACCGGTACCAATAAACAGGATTGGTTTACCAGTAATTGATTTTAATGATAAGGCAGCCCCTCCTCGTGCGTCTGAATCGAATTTTGTAAGGATAACACCAGTTAATCCTAATCGTTCATCAAAAGCTTTAGCAATATCAACGGCATTTTGACCAGTCATAGAATCTGCTACTAATATTAGCTCATCGGGACTTACTGTCTTTTTGATTTTTTCGATTTCGGCCATCATGTCTTCATCAACTTGAAGACGTCCAGCAGTATCCACAATCAAAGTATCAAAACCGTTTTTACGGGCATACTCTTTTGCGTTTTTAGCTACTCTAACAGCATCTTTGGTATCTTCCTTGTATAAAGGTACACCAATTTTTTCTGCTAATAGGGATAATTGTTCAACAGCGGCTGGACGGACTAAGTCACAAGCTGCAAGTAAAGGCTTTCGTCCTTCTTTTTGTAATCGAGCAGCAAGTTTCGCAGCTGATGTTGTTTTACCAGAACCTTGTAAACCTAAAAATAAAATAACAGATTGAGTATCAGGGCCTTTTAATTGTAAATCTTTTTTAGTATCACCTAAAAGAGCAACTATTTTGTCATATACAATCTTTACGAACTGTTGACCGGGATCTACAGAGCGTAATACTTTTTCACCCTTAGCTTCTTCGATGGTACTGTTAACGAAACGACGAACAACACGAAGGTTAACGTCAGCTTCAAGAAGAGCCATTTTAATTTGTTCAACAGCATCTTCAATGTTTTTTTCACTGATAGATGATTTTCCACCTACCGTTCTAATAATGTCTGAAAAAGTATTTGTTATTTTCTCAAGCACGGGATGTTACCTCAATATTTCTTTTAAAAATTCTAGGGGTTGAATTTCTTTATTCAAGATTCTATACAAACCATTACAAATTGGCAGTTTAATATCCATAGTTTGAGTTAATTCTCGAATATATTTACAAGCAATGGCCCCTTCTGGAAGGTAACCAATTTCGCTAATACGAGCAATTAAATCGTCCAAATCCTTGTAAGGAGCTAAGATATCCTTGTTAATAATATCATGGCCAAATCGACGGTTACGACCATACTTACTGCGACAAGTTACGTCTAAATCCCCTACTCCTGCAATAGAAGTAAAGGTTTCTGCATGAGTTGCACCCATAGCAAAACCTAAGGTTTGAATTTCGTTTAACCCAGCAGCTAATAACAAAGATTCTGTATTATCACCGAAGCTTTCTGATTTTTCTGCAATAGCATCCAAACAGCCAAATACAACTGCAACGACGTTTTTAGCGGCAGCACAAATCTGTACCCCAACAACGTCTAAACTAGAAAATACCATCAGTCCAGAAACTTTCATTAATTCTCGAAAACGAATAGAGTTTTTGGGATTTTCACTAGCAGCAATTAAACCTGTTAATTTACCCATAGCTACTTCTTCTGCATGGCTTGGTCCAGAAATATATACTAAGTTTTTCTTATAAGAGAAAGGTAATACACTTTCCATAGTATCTAAAATCAATTTTGGACCGGTTTCTGAAGGTACAAAACCTTTAGTTAATACACCGATACAAGTAGATCCATTTGCAATAGTTGGTACATCTACAATCTGTAAAATAGTTCGTGCTAAATACAAAGAAGGGCTAGCAAAAATCAAAAACTCTTTATCAGAAGCAACCGCTCTGATGTCAGTAGATGCTCTTAAATTGTTAGATAATTTAGAACCTGCTAAAAAGCGTTTATTTTCGTGATCCTTGTTGATTCCGTCTACTACATCTTGTTCCATAGCCCAAATTTCTACGAAATTATCACCTGAAGCTAAGGCATGAGCCATTGCTGTACCCCAAGCACCAGCGCCAATAACACCAATCTTTTTATCGCTCATACAATTCCTCCTATAAAACTCCGCGTTAGCGGTTGGGCATGGATGCCCAAGATAATGAGTTTGCTTTTGCAAACTCAGGGAGATTTTTTGTACAAGGATGTACAAAAAACCGACCCTTTTATAAAAACTCTATATCCATCGATTATCAGATTCATTAGCCCAAGAAAACAATTCTTCTGGCTTAAAGAACAATCCAACTTCTCTTTCTCCATTTTCAGGAGAATCTGAAGCATGAATAATATTCAATGGAGTATGTAAGCAAAAATCACCACGAATAGTTCCCGGTTGAGCATCTTTTACATTTGTTGAACCGACAAGTTTACGAACTGATGCAACACAATTTTCAGCTTCCCAAACCATAGCTACAACAGGAGCTGAAGTAATATATGATACTAAATCTCCGTAAAAGGACTTATCTGCGTGTTCTCCATAGTGTAGTTTAGCAGTTTCATCAGAAATCTGCATCAACTTCATACCTATTAAATTTAA
>CALNCH010000218.1 GCA_937875245.1 uncultured Spirochaetaceae bacterium | reverse complement strand
CAATATTTACTACACCTGAACGCTCTGAAATCATACCCCCAGTAGCAGTAATCAGAATAGGAGATACAATCATTAAAATTGAAGGAATCATTCCAAAAAAGTTATTCATTATCCCCTCCAGTTAAAGCAGCTTCTTTTTCTTCTTGTTTCTTAATTTGCCATCGAAGGAAAATCTTTAATCCTTCACGTAAAGCAATAAACACTACAATTAAACCTTGGATAATGAAAGTAATTTCTTTAGGAATACCTTTTGATTGCATTAAGGGCTGAGCCGAAGCTAACATACCAAATAGTAAACCAGCTAATAAAGTTCCAATTGCAGTATTATTACCAACCAAGGCGACTGCGATTCCAGTAAAACCATAGTTATCCATTCCTGAAATAACACGACCGTACTTGAAAGACCCTAGTGCTACAACACCACCAGCTAATCCTGCAAAAGCTCCTGCAATTGCCATAGAGATAGCAACACTTGCTACAACAGGAATTCCAGCATATTTTGCAGCATCTTTATTAAAACCAGTAGCACGTAAACCAAAGCCAAGGTTTGTTTTTTCCATCAAAAACCAGTATAAAACTACTGCTATAAGTGCAAAAAATATACCTAAGTTTAAAGCAGAACCATTAGTAATTTTTTCTAAAAAATCTACACGAATAAGTGCAGTTTCAGGATAATTAACTGTCTTGTAAGTATTAGTACCAGGAATTGCCATAATAACGATTCTTGATAAATAAAGGGCTACATAGTTTAACATAATGGTGGCAACAACTTCGGAAACTTCATATTTAGCTTTTAAGAAACCTACAATTCCACCCCAAATAGCACCTATCAAAATTGCGGCTAAAATAGCTATTACCCAATGTAAAACAGGAACTTGAGGACCTAACATTGCAATCACCTGTGCAACAGTCAATCCAACAATGTATTGACCTTCCCCACCGATATTGAATAAGCCTGCTCTAGCGGCAAATGCCATTGCCAATCCACATAAGATGTAGGGAACAGAAAGATTTAACCATTCTCCTACATAGCGAATATTCCATACACCTCTGTCAATATTGTAACCAGATAAAACTTGAATAATTGCTTTATACATATTCAAAGGATTTCGTCCAACACACAATACCAAAATAGTTCCGAATAAAAACCCTAGGAGTACAACTAAAACAGAAATAGCTCCATTTGAATTTAACAGAAACTGGGAAAAAGTTTTTTTCTTTGTAATAGAATTACTCATTATTTTCATCTCCAGTTTGTTTCTTTTTTGAACCAGCCATCATTACACCGATTTCACGCTCAGTAACTTCACCTTCATTAAAAACACCAACAATAGAACCTTTAGAAATAGTTGCAATACGATCGCAAAGATTCATAATTTCGTCTAATTCAAAAGAAATAAGCAAAATTGCTCTACCCTTGTTTCTTTCCTCAATAATTCTTTTACGTATGTATTCTATGGCACCAACATCCAACCCTCGAGTTGGCTGTGCCACAACAAGAACTTCAGGAGATAATTCAATTTCCCGAGCGATAATTACTTTCTGTTGATTACCACCAGACATACTTCCAGCTAAAGTCATAGCTCCTTCACCAGCTCTAATATCAAAATCAGAAATAAGTTGAGAAGCTTTTTCTTTCATTTCCTGAAAGTTTAAAATACCCATCTTCTTTGAGTAAGGTGATTT
>CALNCH010000217.1 GCA_937875245.1 uncultured Spirochaetaceae bacterium | reverse complement strand
ATAAGATGAAACTAAATTGGAAAAGGTTTTCATTAAACTCCATGTATCAATTTTCTCCCAAAGCTCTTCTTCTTCAAAAGGAAGTACTCTTTGAATTTTTTTTCTTTCAAAACTCCATTCAATTTCTTCTTCCTTCTGTTCCATAAGCACAGAAAGTTGTTTATATTTTTGATATTCAATTAACTTGTCTACTAATCCTTTTCGAGGATCTTCTAAGTCTTCATCATCAAAGGTAGTTTCAATTGGTAATAACATCCGAGATTTGATATATAACAAATCAGTTGCCATGGCATAAAAATCGGTAAGCTGTCCTAAATCTGTTGTTACTGCATAATCTAAATATTCCATAAATTGTTCTGTAATTTTAGCAACAGGAATATCATAAATATTTATTTCGTTCTTTTTAATTAAGAAAAGAAGCAAATCCAAAGGACCTTCAAACTCTCCTAATTTAAAAGTATTACTAGTTTCTTTTTCTATCTCTGACATGGGAACCTCCAGTATTTACCACAAAAGGATTTTGGTATTTCTTAACACCTTGATCTCCTAAAGATTCAAGGGACTGTACCAATAACTCTTTGTGTAATACTTCGGCATTTTTTTTATCCAACTCAAGTAATTCAAGTAAAGGAATAAGTACAAAGGCTCTTTCTGGAATTCCTTTATGAGGAATTGTCAAAGAAGGAGTATTGATTTGTTCTTGTCCAAAATATTCAATATCGATATCTAAAGTTCTAGGGCCATTTCGATACTCTAAATTCCTGTTTCTCCCATAAAAAGTTTCAATTTTTTGGGTTTCAAGTAACAATTCTTCAGCACTACCGGTAAAATAACCACTTACAACCATATTGTAAAAATTATTTTGATTTTCTACATACATAGCCTTTGTTTCGTAGACTGAAGAACAGGTAATGTGAGATAAAACACGAGATAAAGATTTACAAGCGGCTTCTAAAACTTCAATACAGGACAAACTTAATTTGCCCTCATTTTCAGTTGATTCAAGGGCTCGGTTTGAACCGAGCCCAAGATAAACGCAGTAGGTCACTAGAATAACTCTTCTGGTCCTGCATTGGCAGCAGCCTTTGCACTAGCTGATTCTGCTTTTGCCGCCGCTTTTGCAACAGCTTTTGCTTTAGCAGCTTCTTTTTCAGCAGCATTCTTTGCTTTTAATACTTGCCCTGGAAATAGTTTTTCTCGAATTTTACCCTCAACTTCTAAGGCAAAGTCTGGGTTTTGTTCTAAAAAGGCAATAGCACTTTCTCGTCCCTGTCCAATTTTTTCTGTTTCGGTTGCAAACCAGGCACCACGTTTGTCGATAAACCCATGTTTAACTGCTGCATCTAACAAACTGGCAACAGAAGAAACACCTTTTCCAAACATAATATCTAACTCAACTTTTCTAAAAGGAGGAGCAACCTTGTTTTTTACTACCTTTACTCTTACTCGGTTACCTACTACATCTTCTTCACCTTTAGCATCAATTGATTCAATACGTCGAACTTCAAGTCTAACAGAAGAATAAAATTTAAGGGCATTACCACCTGTTGTAGTTTCTGGATTTCCAAACATAACCCCAATTTTCATACGAATTTGGTTTATGAATATAATAAGACAATTTGATTTTCCAATAATTGCAGTTAGTTTTCTTAAAGCCTGACTCATTAATCGAGCTTGAAGTCCCATATGAGAATCTCCCATATCACCTTCAATTTCAGCTTGTGGAGTAAGAGCTGCAACAGAGTCTACTACTATAACATCAACCGCTCCAGAACGTACCAAGCTTTCGGTAATTTCCAAAGCTTGCTCTCCGGTATCAGGCTGAGAAACCCATAATTCATCAATATTTACCCCTAATCCCTTTGCATAAATAGGATCAAGGGCGTGTTCTGCGTCTACGAAGGCAGCAATACCTCCCATCTTTTGAGCTTCTGCAATAGCATGTAATGCCAAAGTTGTTTTTCCAGAAGATTCGGGGCCATATACTTCAATAATTCGTCCTCGAGGATATCCACCTATCCCTAATGCTTCGTCCAATAAAATTGAACCAGAGGGAATTACGTCAATACCTTCTGCATTTGCAGTTGTTCCCAATTTCATCAATGAACCTGTTCCAAATTGTTTTTCAATTTGTAAACGGGCAGCCTCTAAGGCTTTTAACTTTTCGTCCATGTCTGTTTTTTGATCAAAATCATTCATTATTTTTGCCACCTTTCCCTCCACATATATATTAGGTGCGTCGCCATCTGCCAATTTTTAGTATTAATCTATAAATAGTATACTTCAAGTAGTGAGACTTATTTTGTCCCTATTGATTGATATACTGCTTTTCCTTGTAAACACAGTTTATTATCTTTTATTACAATCTTACCCAAAATTTGTAAGGGTGATGCAGGTTCTATTTTAACTGAGCCAGGTAATTCAACAGATACAATTCCTTCAACTTTTTGCATAGTATCATATCCAACTAAAAAATCACATTGATAAAAGTTTTCATCTGCATTTACATTGGTAACTCGCCCACTCCACACAACCCAGCAATCCTGATATAGCCAAGGATCAGCAGAAACTTGAGCATAGGAATAAACATCAGTAATGGTATCAAAGCCTGGTTCTTTTAAATATTCCATTAACAAACGAGCCTTTTGCCTAATTACCGGAGAAGCATTTGAATTTAAAATTCTATTTATTTCTACCTGTGAAGCATTGTCTCTATAATTTTGAAAATAGATTTGAGCATCAGTATAAGCCTTTTCTATATCTTTAGCACTCATAATATATCGAAAAGAACCTGTTGATAAGTCTGTTTGCAATACCCTATTTTTTTCTTCAACAGTTAATTTGAAATCAGATAAATCAGCTCTGGGGCCTTCTGTTTTGTTTTGAAAAAATACAGTATGAACAACAAAAAAAGATAAAACTATAAAAAGTGAAAAAGAAAGGATCCCTGAAAAAACCATGCCCTTATTTACTGGAATTTTCGGATAAAAAGCTTTTACAGCATCTGTTTTTACCAACATAGACAGTGTACTAGGATCATTGTGTTTTCTTATAAATTCTAATGCTCTTTGAGCTATTTTGTTGGAAGGTACATATTCAAGAGTTTCTAAATAATATTCAACTGCCTTTTGGGTTTGACCTCGTTTAAGAAATAGAATTGCTTGAGCGTTTATCAAATCTGGATTCATCATTTTTATATTTCGAGCTTTTTTAAAATATAACTCAGCTCCACCTAGATCCCCTAAATATAAACAAGAAGAACCTAATAAATAATAAAAAGAAAAAGAATCCCGATATTCTAGCATTAAGGGTTCTAAAATAGAAACAACTTTAGAGAATTTATGAGCAGAATACGCTTTTTGAGCAATAACTAAGGGGTCTTTTTGTGCCATAAATGTGTATTACCGCCTTAATTTTTCCATAATGGAATCTATTTCTGCATTCAATTGTTTTATGAGTTCTTGATTTTCTGTAGAACCGGTTGCTTCCAAAGTATATATTCTTCGTAACAAATCTTGGACATCAGAGGCATCATACGTTGTAGTTGGGTTTTCTTCTCCTAAATCTACATTTATCTCATTTACTATTAGTTCTGGAATCACTGGTGCCTGAGGTATCTCTTCGGTGACTTCTGGTAGGATTTCTGGTATTTTTTCTGTAGTTACTTCTTGAGGTAAGGATGTTTCAACAGGATTTGTATTTGTAGGAGTTTCCCCTACTTTAGCTTCTACCTTTTGAGAAACGGTAACAGAGGGAGTTGCGATGGATTCAATCTCAAAACCTAAAGAATATGTATTAGCAGGAGTATTTATAAAAGTAGCTGTTGTTATATAGTATAAAACTACTTTTTCCTGATTTGGTTTTAAATGGGTTTGATTCCAAGTAAAAGCTACCGCAGAATTGTTAAAGGAAGTTAGAGAGTCAAAACTTCTACCCACTTTAATTGATGGTATCCATACAGTAGAGTGTAATAAGTCTTTATTAGCAACAATTACTGTTTGTGGGCTGGTAATAGGTCCTCCATCTAACAAAAATTGTATAGAAGCTTTATCATTTCCTGAACGGATATATTTATCTTGCCGCATTGATGAAAAATAGTATTCAGAGTCCAAAAGTGCTCTTTTTGCAGTTGAAAAATGAACACCACTAACCTCTCCCAAAACGGTATCATACACATTTTTTAAAGTCATAATATGAGGTTCATTAGAAATATTTTTCAATACACAAAGGACTTTTATACAATCGTTTCCAGAACCACTTGAAGATGGAAAACAAGTATATTTTATTTGTAAAGAAAATAATTCTTTTTGTATAAAATCTAATTGAACACCATTTTCCAGCAAACTAGCTTGTATTTCTGTTTTAGTAGATCTGTCCATGGCATAGACATCTTTATCAACCATTACATAAAAAGAAGATAAAGCTGTATATCTTTTTGTATCTAACAATGGAACATATACTATTTTTGGCTCATCACCTTCTACAACAGGTTCATATACAATACTGCGAAAAAGGCTAACTATACCATTATACTCATCAACAGATATTTTTAAAAAATCTGTTTTGTATTCAAGTCCAAAAAATGGTGAGAAAATGATTCCTAGTAAAAAAATCAATACTAGTGTTTTTTTACTCATTATCTATACCCCGCTGCTTCTGAATGAAGCAATTTTTGTAGTTGTTCTGCTTTCTTCATTAAGATATCATAGTCACTCTGCCCACCAATATTAACAGGTTCTTTACTAGCACTGCCCAGTGCAGCTCTTACCGCTAATAAAGCATCTTCTGCAGTTTTCCGTAATTCAGCGTTTTCATTCTCTAATTCAGAGAGTTTTGTATTTACATCAGAAAGTTGGGTGGTTAATTCCGTATTAGTTTGAGCAACAATACGTGCTTGATCTCTATCTAACAAATTTTCTTCATTTTCATATTGACGTAGTTTTCTCTCATATTCTTCCCGAGCAGATAAATATTCTTCTCCAGTAACACGAAGTAAATATAATAACTTTTCTTCTCTTTGACGTTGCTCTAGCAATTCTACTCTAAAAACTGCTTCTACATATTTTGGACTATCAGGATATAAGGTAATAATTTCTTGAAAAAAACTTTTTGAATCTTCAAATTTATATGATTGGTATAAACTTTCACCTATCCAAAATAAGGCAGAAGAATATAATTCATGATTTGACCATTTTTTACAAAAATCATAAAAACCATTAATTGCTTCGGTATATTTACCGGTGTTAAATAATGCTCTATTAAAATGATAAGTTACTTCAGGTATGTATTTACTTTTTGGATACTTAGCAATAAATGTAGAACAATCCTTGATTGCGCTCGAATAATCTTCTGCAAAAAGTTCTGCCATACAGAGTACATACCAAGTTTCTTGATTCTGATTTTCAGGTTTGGCCAAAGCTTTTCGTAAAAAAAACAGGGCTGTATTCCAATCTTCCTGTTGATATGCTTTTAAGCCTTGCATTAAGGGTTCGTTATCTTTAAAAGATTCTGTATTAGCAGCTTCAATTTTCGTTATTGCTGTTTCAGCAGCAAGTGGTATAAAAGAACTGAGACAAACACATAACATCAAAAACAAAACAGACTTTTTCATTTTTACTCCCAACCTAAGGTTCCTGAAAAAAAAGAAGATCCTGATACTATAACATCAGAACCTGCAGAAATTGCAGAAGGAAGAGTTTCCTTATTAATGCCTCCATCAACAGAGACCAAATACGAGAAATTCTTTTCTTTGGCAATTTTCTTAAGTTCTACAACTTTATCGAAACATTCTGGAATAGCAGATTGTCCGCCAAACCCGGGATTAACAGTCATTACCAACACTAAGTCAACATAAGGTAATATGCTTTCTAAAACAGACACCGGGGTTGAAGGTACAATTCTTATACCTGCTTTCAAACCTAAAGCTTTAATTTGTTGAATATATCTATGATGGTGAATCACATTCTCATAATGAAAAGTAATGGCATCAGCACCAGCCTTTGCAAAATCATCAAAAAAAAGGTTGGGGTTGTCTATCATTAGATGTACATCGAAAAAAAGAGAGGTAAAAGGACGTATAGCTTGAACAACCATTGGACCAAAAGTAATGTTGGGGACAAAGTGTCCATCCATAATATCTATATGAACCCAATCTC
Source organism: uncultured Spirochaetaceae bacterium (assembly GCA_937875245.1). Lineage (GTDB taxonomy): Bacteria > Spirochaetota > Spirochaetia > Treponematales > Treponemataceae > CALNCH01. The sequence continues at coordinate 1,737 of CALNCH010000217.1, read as the reverse complement.
CCTTTCCTATTTCTATTTTTTTTATAGATTCTGAAAGATGAGAAAAATCTGCAGATAAAATCGAAGGAGCTAAAAACGCTTTTTTCATAGTAATATAGTAGCAAACAAGATAAATTATGTAAATGGGTAAAATTTATTTGGAAAAACATCTTGACATAATTTTATAAACATATTATAAACTTTACCCCCTTTTTTACTTATTTTCATCTTAATAATTGACTAAAAAACTTGAATCTGTAATAATAGAGAAGTGTTATGTGATGCCTTTGATGCCTTAAAAGAGGGAAACCCTTTTACAGCAAAAGATATACTTGAAGAAACTCTATCTGCTGACTTAGAAAACAAAGAAGTTATTTTCACTCTGAAATGTGCAAATTTTTGGTGTGACAGTTTTCGACGTGTTGAGCAGATGCAGAATCCCTATCAAAAGGCGGACACATTACTCCAAAACTGGAAACACTTTGAAGAATTTATTTCTTCCATTGATGGAACTCAGTATGAGCAAGGATTATTTGCAGTTAAGAGAGGAGTTTTTTCACTTGCGATGAAAAACTACCAATCAGTGCTGGGAGAGAATATTAGTGCCCATAAATCTGAGATTCTTTGCAAAACAGGGCTTTGTTACAAAGTATTGGGGAATTACGAAGAAGCAATTCAATTGTTATCAGAAGCAAATGGATTGGTTCAAAATTCTGCAGAAATACTGGCTGAACTAGCAGATTGTTATGCTTTATGTGGAGAAGAAAAAACTGCAAAAGTTTTGTTTCGTGAAGCTTATTTCATCGAAGCACAACAAGTAGATACTACTTTTTTGGAATCTGAACTTATTTGCAGATTAATAAAGCAAGTTGAACAGTTAGGATACAAAAAACAAGTGTTACAAGAGTGGATACCTGTTTATGGCGTTCTGTATGGAGTATTTAACATTAAAAGAGAATTAAGAGCATTAGAAGTAGGAAAATTGAAACAATCTATTTTTGCTCTTGAAAATGAACTAAAAGAAGCAGGGAGTGATCCTTTGATACTTATTCCCAGGCTTATTAACCACTATTTCTGGCTTATTGACCATTATGTGGCAGCTAATGGGGAACGAGCTAGAATTAATGAAACTTTGCTAAAAATAAAATTGCTGGACAGCAATATACATGAAAAATATACATTGTAACGTCCACTAACTAACAGGAGAAAACTTGTATGTCAGAAGCTTTGGTTAAATCAATTCAGGATATGCTGAACGAAGAGAAATGGACCCGTGCGGCCATAACCAATTACACAAAAAACAACTTTATGGAGCTAGCTACATATGTAGAAAAAGCCAGAAATGAAAACTGTATCGAAGAAGTGAAAACTATTTGTGACGACCATCTTTCACATTCAAAGAACAGTATCATTGGATTATACCTTTCTGGTATGTTAGCCCTTAAAATGAAAACCTTAGATAACTCCGCTCTTGTTACTTTGATTAATATTTTCATTGATAATCATAAAACAAATATTGTTGTCTACTTATGCGAAAGTATTTTAATTGAAGATGAATCAAATAAATTTGCATTACGCACTTTAGCAGATTGTTACCGAGCTGAAAACGACGAAAAAGTTTGGGAAGTATATCAGAATATTGTTCGTCTTGATTATGAAGAAGCTGACATTGCAAAACTTTTAGCTGAAAAATATGAAAAAGATGGAAAAATGGAGGATGCTGTTGATTACTACAAAAAAGCATTACTTCGTTATGTA
>CALNCH010000216.1 GCA_937875245.1 uncultured Spirochaetaceae bacterium | reverse complement strand
GGGGAAAACGATGGACCATCGAAAATATGACCCAATCTCTTGTTGAAATATATAAAGACACAATTCGTCTGCGAAATCAGAATTAAGGAGTACAGCGGTGAAAAAAGCCTGCTTAGTTGTTTTATTTTCTGTATGCCTAGTCTTTTTTTCCTTTGCTGTAGGGTACGGTGACCAGTATCTTTTTCAACCAGGTCACCGGATATACCATTCTTTGGAATATGTTTTTACTGATAGCGGTTCGGCGTCTTTTGGAATATCCGGCCCTTTGTCCCTTGGAGAAATACGCCGGTATATAAATGAAATTGACTTTAATTCTCTTTCTGATGCTGGAAAAAAGGAATTTTACGAAATTCAGTCTTTTCTTAATCAACAATATATTGGTTATGAATCAGAAAATATGAGTATGGGGATTAACCCTGTTTTTACCCCTGAGGTTTTTTACAAGTCAAATAATGATATAGAATGGGAGAATAATTATTATACTCGTGATAAATTACTCTCTTTACCAATTATGATAGGGGTATCAGATGTAATTACTTTTGAATCTGATTTTTTCTTAGGAGAAAATTTTGGTACTGCTTGGAAGAATGATAATTATACTAACATACCTCAGAGTATGGATTCCTTTGATATTAATTTCCCAAAAATCAGTTATGTAAGTATTGGTGCAAAAAACGAATATGGTTCTTTCTTAAATTTTAAATTAGGGAGAGGGCCTTTATCTGTAGGTAAAACACAAACGGGAAGTATTATTTTTTCTGAAAATCTAGTTAATACAGGTTACGCTCAGCTTTCTGTTTTTTCTCCAAATATAAAAGTAACCTCTACTGTTTCTGAATTAGATGTTAATAAATACTTATATTATCATGTTTTAGATTTTAGATTTTTTAAGAAAATAACTTTTTCCATGCTAGAAGGTGTTATCGTTAATGCACCCTTAGAGCTTCGATATTTAAATCCTGTAATGGTTTTTCATGGATTTGGTGCATGGAACGATTATAAAGAATATGATGCAGAACATCCCGGTGTAACTGCTGGTACAACAGAGGGTAGTAGAGTAGGTTCCTATTTAGCTGTCTCTATGCAATATACACCGGTTAAAAATGTACGGATATATGGATTATATGCCCAAAATCAATTGCAAACTGCTTCAGAAAGAAATTCAGGTTTTGGGTATATTCCTAACGCTATTGCAGGCCAACTAGGAATAACTTTAAATGTACCTGTAAAACAAAATTATTGGTCCTTTACATTAGAAGGAGTGTATACTTCTCCTTGGATGTATATATTAGGACATAAAAATTGGTCCTATATAAGTTCTTGGGGTGAACTGGTTGGCAAAAATCAATCAGGAACTAATGTTGACAGTGGAACGATGTATACTTGGGCTGGTTCTCCTTTTGGACCGGACACCGTAGCTGCTTACTTTAAAATGCAGTATATGGTACCTGAAAAGTGGAATATATATTCCTCTTATCTTTTATTAGGACAGGGAAGTAATTCTGATGCCACAAGAGTAGGTTTTAATACTTTTTATTATCCTAATAGTGCTGCAGATTTTGATAGAGCTCAATGGACTTCTCCCCATTCTACTGACACAGAAGCCGTTAAAATTACTAATAAAATGAGTATAGGGGGTTCTTACTATTTTTCACAAAAAATACTTTGTTCACTCCAAATTTCTTTCCAACATATACAGAATAATAATTTCATTTATAATAACACTGACTTTGGTGGAGAAATTTCGTTCTCAACCCAAATTAATCTAGGAGTTTCTAATTGAAAAAACTTTTTTGCCTACTACTTTCCTTCTTTGTACTATTAGGAGTTTATGGACAATCAGTGTCTGTAGATCCAACTCATAGTTTTTACCAAGACGCTGAACAATGGGCTTCTCTTGGATTAATTTCTCAATTGCCTATTATTAGGCCCTATCCGGTACAAGTAGTAGCTGATATCTTAAATACTGTTTTAGAAAATCCTGAAACAGAGGAAGATATATTAAAAAAAGCAACAGAGTACAAAAAAGATATTCTTGATAAAAACCTATATATTTCTTTAGGGACCACACTTTCTGGAAAAGCTGAAGATAAAGAAGGCCCAGAGGAATTTACTTTTTCTGATTACCAACTCAATTTTTTTGGTGGGGTAACAGGGGATTTGTTCCCTATGGAAAAATTAGGAGTAGGCTATAGTATCAATATGTTGGGAACCTCTGATAGAACCGCTAGTGTTTTACCTTATTACTATAACTATTCTTATGATGTAGCAGCAGATCCCGCCGATTTAGGCCCATTGTTTTTATACATTGATATGAATTCTTCTTTTGCCTATGGAACTGAAAAGGTCTATGTCCAAGGTGGATTAAATCGAAGTAGTTTTGGTTATTCTTCAAATAACAGCATCTCTTTGGGAAATCAAGCTCCTCATACTGCAAATCTTAATTTAGTAATTAATCAAGAAAAATGGCAGTATAATCAATCAATTTTTGCATTAGGTGGAACCAACGATTTAGGTGGTAGTTTAACTGGTGGAAAGTACATGGCTCTTCATTCCCTTATTTTTACTCCAATACCTTCTTTTTCTTGGGGATATTACGAAAACATGATTTTTGGCGATTCCTTTACCTTTTCATATTTGCTTCCCTCTCCTTATATGGCAATACAAGGCTTAGGTGGCTTTAATGATAATTTGCAAATGGGAATTACTTTTCAGTATACCCCTTTAAAAGGTGTTGTATGGTATGGGGATTTGTTAGTAGACGATATTGGTGCAAATGATTTACTAAAGTTAGATTTCGATACCAAGTTACGTTTAGGGGCTCAGACAGGTATTACCTATACTGCAAGAAATTCGGTAATTTCAAAACTTACTGCAGAATATACAATGTTATCTGATTATATGTATACCCATAGTCAGTACGATTCAACTGATACAATAGCAAATTCCTCTGGTAGCACTAACTGGCAAAATTATACTTCAGGTGGACAGGGAATTGGTTCTAATTTACCTCCTAACTCTGATAGATTTTTTCTTGGGCTAGTTATGGAACCCATAGAAAACTTAACAATTAGGGTTACCAATGCAATTATTCGGCATGGAAATATTAATGAAAGTATTTCTGCAGAAGAAGCTTTTTATTATATGTGCCGTCCATACGGTTCCTATATAACAGATGGTAGTATTTTAAATCACTATGATAATGGTGGTGATGATGGAAATGGAGAGTATTTGGACACTGCTTGGTATGAATCTAACTTTTTGGAACAAGACCATCTTCAAACTACTTGGCAATTAGGAGTAGATGCAAGTTATGATTTTAAGTTTGAAAAACAGCGAAAAATTTCTTTGAACTTATCCTATGTTTTGGAGTACGCTCGTAACGTAGGTGTTGCAACAAATATGTATCCTGGATACAAAAACGGGTCTGGTGTAGCAACAGAATGGACACCTAGTGGTGAAGTTGCAACTTGGAAGGCAGAAGTAGAACAAGCAGTACTAGATGCAAAAGAAGCTTGGGTTGCCAACTTACATAATGTACTAAGTCATTATCTAACTTTTTCAGTAAAATACAGTTTTTAACAAAATTATAAAAATACCCCTTTTACTTTTGTTCAGTAAAAGGGGGCACTTCAATCTAGAGGTTTTTAATACCCAATATTAGTTATTTGTTCCAAAATGTTCTGCTACATAATTTCGTGCAGAGAACATTTTTACTTCTCTTTTTTCAAAAGATTCTTTAATTAATGCATCACAATCTAGGGCATCATATAACATTTGGGCTTCTTGTAAGCGAGCTCTTAAAACAGGATGTTTGGGAGAAAATAAAACACAGCAGTCTTCGTAAGGTAAGATAGAAGTTTCATAACTACCAATAGTCTTTGCGGTAATAATAATTTCTTCTTTATCTAAACCAATTAATGGACGGAACAAAGGTAGTTCACAGGCACTTTCAGTAACTTCCATGTTTTCCATAGTTTGACTAGCGACTTGACCCAAGCTTTCTCCCGTAATTAAGCATTGTGCTTTTATGTGTTTTGCTACAAGGCTAGCAGCCCTCATCATACACATTCTCAATAGCAAAGTGCTATATGCTTCAGGATTAGTGTTGATACGTATTCCTGTTCTCACATCTTTTTCATTACTCAAATCTACAGGCCAAGTAAAGGTTCTGCTAATTTCCTTTATTCGCATTTGTACCTCTGTAAACGGTATAATGTTGATATGGGTTTCAACCCCATACTGAGCAATAATTTGTGCTAAATCTTCAACCTTTTTTTGAGCTTCCACTGAAGTATACGGATATGCGTGAAAATAACAACATTCAACTTTCATACCCCGTCGCATCATACGGTATCCAGCTACAGGAGAATCTAAGCCGCCAGATAGTAATAAAAGACCTTTTCCAGCGGTTCCAACAGGTAATCCTCGACAGCCTTTATTTGTATCGTTGTATACAAAGCATCGTTCTCGAACTTCAATACGAATTGTTACATCAGGATTATGAACATCAACTGCCAAAAGACCAGTATCAAAGACTTTAGAGGCAGCTTCACGACAAATATCATAAGAATTAAGAGAAAATTGTTTTTCTGAACGGCGGGCTTCAATCTTAAAAGTCTTTGCACCATTTTCTTTAGCCTTTAGAGCTTGCTCATATACGGCTTCAGTCATACTTTCTATATTTTTTTCGCATACTTGAGTTCTAGCCCAACCAGTTATACCAATCAAGTGTTGCAAAGTAAATTCAACGGCTTTACAAGACTCTTCGGGACAATCGATATACATACGCCCCGCACGTAATTGTACTCGTGCAGAAACTGTTTCCAAATATAGTTGCACATTATGTACTAAACGTTTTTCAAATTCTTTCAGATTTGAGCCCTTTAATGTAAGCTCTCCTAATTTAACTAGGTAAGTAACTGTATCCATAGTGGTAGTTTACCTTTTTTACTGGTATTTAACAAGCTAATATATAAGCTTGCAATATGACAGATTTTATGATATTGTCTAAATACATTATTTTGATATAAGGAGGTGTGATAAAAATACTTCCGTGTATTTTTATCACAGGTAGTTTTGCTTTTGCAAAACTAATATTCGTGCCATCCCTGAGTTTGCGTTGCAAACTCTTTATTTTGGGCATCCTTGCCCAACCGCTAACGTGGAGTTTATAAGGAAAATTAAATGAAAAACATTGATACAAGCTTACCGGTTAACTTACCTTTGTTGTTTCGATTACGATCT
>CALNCH010000215.1 GCA_937875245.1 uncultured Spirochaetaceae bacterium | reverse complement strand
ATACTAATTAAGGAAAAAACACAAAAGAAGAACAAGGTATGCTTGGGCAATAGCTTATATTGTTTCATTTTGTACCCATCCTAAAACTGCCAACCACAAGAGAGGGTTGGTTGTATATATCCTAAAGACATATCTGAAATAAATACATGAGTGTAATCACACCCAAGTTCTATATATAATCGCTTTTGCACATATAATTGAAAGGCAATTCCACCGGTTACCATGGGGTTTAATGAGAATAAAGGGTCTGACTCCACACCATGTTCAAATTGAAATTTCATATCAGAGAAGGCAAAAATTCCCCCACCACCATGAATTTCAAGAAGTAACATCCTTTTATACAACAGCTTTTGATACACAAAATCTAAATGCCCTGCAAGAGCATGGGACGATACAGAAAGTGCCTCTGTATCTTTATTCATGAAAAAATAAGAACCCGCTAAAGATAATCCGAAGTATCCTAATCTACGTTTTACGGGAATAAAGGTTCCTCGGCCACTAAAACCAATGGGTTGAAAAGAAGAGCCAAAATAGGTCTCAATAGTATCGTCATAGAGCACATAAAAGGGAGCATAGCCACCAGATATATCTAAATCGAAGGGTTTTTTGAATTTCACGACGATTGGTGAGATACTGGAATTTAGCCCTCCCGGATTTACTGCATTCAATGCATAGTTGCCAACATCTACTTTTTCTACATCGAAAGAAACTCTTACTCTTCGATTTCTTTCATCACTTTCGATAATAGTTCCAAGTATTTTTTGCTCTGATTTTCCTTCTTTAGGTATTAAATAAAACAAAGAATCTACCTGAAGTTGTTCACCGGTTATCGTATAAATACCATCTTGTTCTTCTTCTAAGAAAATATTTCGTGGTGATACCGCTGTCACTTTTGGTTCATAGGCTTTATTAATAGTTACTGTTTTCCATTCTGTAGTTACTTCTGGTAATCCAAGTAAATTGTAAGCCGTAATTCGGTATCTAAAAGCACCAGCAGGTAAAGATACCTCTACAGAAGATATCTCTGTTTCTACTTTGTCTCTATATAAATAGGTACCATCACTTTGTTGTTCTTCAATCAAAAAATCATATTTCAATACCAAATCACTAGCTTGCCAGGTAAATATTTGAACAAAATGAAACCCTTCTTCTGTTTCTTTTATGTAATAAGCATCATTTTGACTGTAACCAAAAAGGCAACAAAATAGGAAAATAGCAGAGGTGAGTATATATTTACGCTTATCTGCCATATAAATCTCCTGTGTTATTTAGCAAGGGAACTGTCATTTCAGGTAAATCTATTTCAAAATTTCCGGTAGCAATAACGCCATTTTGGAATAAAGCACCTTCATATCGAGACCGTGCTTCCACAGACCAAGAAAAATCTCCCCGTGTTAATAAAGGTAAATCAGTAAATTCAACAGAGTTTTGTGTCGCATCTACAATGTCTATGTACATAACTTTTTCTACTATTTCTGTATCCTTACCCGTTAATTTAGATAAAAAGCCTGCATCTTTATTTTTTTGGGTTTCTTTACGAAAAATAGTAAAGACATATTCTTCTGCACCAGAAACTTGATTCCATTTAAATAAAATACTGCGATTTGTACGGAAGTAGGCCGTTTGGAAAACTTCATTATTTTCAGGAACAATCAGAACCGGGGCCTCTAACTTTGGAATAGGAGAAACACTAAAACTTCGAGTTTCTAATGAAGATATATCTAATCCATCGAAAGTAATTCCTTCCACAGTCCAGAAATACATTCCCTGATACAATTTTGGAATCTTAATTGTGGTAGGTGGGTTGTCAAAATCCATTACTATTGAATTGTCTGATATAGAATCTTTGTACAAGACAAATCTAGAATTTTCAGGAACATCAACAGAAGACCACCTGACAACTCCGGGGTTTTTAAT
>CALNCH010000214.1 GCA_937875245.1 uncultured Spirochaetaceae bacterium | reverse complement strand
CTCGTACTGCTTCTTTGTTTTTGCATGCCTGTGTTTGCACAGCCCAATACAAAGAGCGTTCAGACGATAGGGGTTGATGATTTTGATACTCCTGATGCTATGGAATGGTCATGGAATGTTCAAGCCAGTCGCTTTATTGCGGAAGGCTTTCCTAAAATTGGTTATGTTGAAGGATTACCTAATTCTCTTCGTCCTTTTAGAACTGAAAGCGATCCTACTCCAATAGTACTTGGTGTTCAAACAAGTTTTGACCGAAAAGGTGATAACTGGTTTGAAGTATTTCCTGTTTCTTCAGATGCTGATGGCAATCAAGTAAATTATGAGATTCCATTACTAGGTCAAGTACAACAGATTGATTTCTGGGTATGGGGAGCTAATTATAATTATTTCTTAGAAATTTTAGTTCGTGATGCAGAAGGACGTGTTCATGTTCTTTCAGCTACAACTATGAATTTTAACGGTTGGAAAAACATAATTGTAAGAATTCCAACCTAGTTAAATCAAAAGTCAAGATTACGATCTGGTCCTGAAACTATGTCATTTGTTGGTTTTAGAATTAGAAGCGATGCAAATGAATATGTTGATGATTTTGCAATTTACTTTGATAAACTTTCATACACAACTTATACTATGGCTTTTATTTATGATGGATATGAACTTCGTCAAACAGATTTTGATGCAGTTGGACAGGGGGCAGGAAAATGAGAAAGTGCCTTTCACTTTTATTGATTCTTAGTATTGCAGGAATGGCTTTTGCTCAAACTAGCAGTTTAGCAGATCCCGATCCAACAATGGTTGGTGCTGATTCTGCTCGTCAAGCTTTGGAAGAAGTTTCTGTTGACTTAATGGAAAGAGAAGGAGCTTGGAATTCAAAAATTTCATCAGATGTTGGTGTTATTTCTGGAAGGTTATTTGAAGGTGGCCCTGCTGCTAAAGAACCATTAAATGCTGCAGGAAATCAAGCTGTTGAAGATACACATGTATATGGTGCAAAGGTTGAATTCTTTCATCGTGGTATAAACTCTTTCTTTATTACTGCCGCAAGACCAATTGCTATTGAAGGTATTACAAAAACTGTTTCTGTTTGGGTTGCTGGTCGAAATCAAAATCATACATTAACTCTTTTAGTGCAGGATTATTTCGGAAATAACTTTGAATTATATATGGGAACATTGGCTTTCTCTGGTTGGAAGAAGATGACTGTTGCTGTTCCTCCTTCTCCAGATGGAAAACGTGGAATTATCCAATCAAGTGCTTTCTTTGGTGATAGACCAGGTTTAA
>CALNCH010000213.1 GCA_937875245.1 uncultured Spirochaetaceae bacterium | reverse complement strand
TGGTAGAATCACATGACTGAGGTAAGGAGGCGGCGTACTCGGCGGAGGAGTCGAATGTGACAAACTGTGACGAATTGTTATGGTAATGATGGAACTGGTATGCCTTGGAACGACACAGCTCAAATTGACTTCCTTAACCCTGAGGCTCGAGAAGAAGTTATCCAAGAAATTTTACATGTAGCAAAAAACTTTCCTATTATTCGCTTTGATGCAGCCATGGTGTTAGCAAAAAAACATATTCGTCGTTTGTGGTATCCAGAACCAGGACAGGGTGGAGATATTGCCAGTCGTTCAGAATCTGCAATAAGTAGAGAAGACTTTGAAAATCGTATACCCACTGAATTCTGGCGTGAAGTAGTTGATAGAGTAGCAAAAGAAGTTCCTGATACATTACTTCTTGCAGAAGCCTTTTGGATGATGGAAGGGTATTTTGTTCGAACATTAGGAATGCACCGAGTTTACAATAGTGCATTTATGAATATGTTAAAACGAGAAGAAAACTCAAAATATCGTGCTACAGTCAAAAACACCATGGAATTTGATTCTCAAGTACTTAAACGATTTGTAAATTTCATGAACAACCCTGATGAAGAAACTGCGGTGGCTCAATTTGGCAAAGGAGATAAATACTTTGGTGTTTGTACTCTGATGATTACTATGCCAGGACTTCCCATGTTTGGACACGGTCAAATTCAAGGGTTCCAAGAAAAGTACGGTATGGAATTTACAAAAGCCTATTGGGAGGAAGTAGAAGACATTGACTTAATAGAACAACACAAACAAGTCATCTTTCCCCTTATGAAAAAACGATATCTCTTTTCAGAAATAGAAAACTTTTGCTTCTATGACGTTTGGAACAATGGCTCTGTAAATGAAAACATCTATGCATATTCCAACCGTTTTGGAACTGAAAGTGCTGTTGTTTTTTATAACAACGTTTACGATCAAGCTTCTGGATGGATTAAAGAAAGTTGTCCTTCTATGATAAATCATCAGAGCATTACACACTGTATTGCAGAAGCTATTGGTTTAGAAAACAAAGAAAACGGATATTGTATTTTTCAAGAGCAAAAATCTGGCTTATGGTACATTCGTTCAAATAAAGATTTATTTGAGAAAGGAATGTTTGTTCACTTAAATGGTTTTGAATACCAAGTACTTTGGAATATTTCTCAAGTCTTTGACGACTCAACAGGAAAATATCGGGTACTTTGCGAAACTCTTAATGGTAAAGGTGTTACTGATATTGATATTGCATTAAAAGAGATTTTTCTTAAAGACTTGTACAATGCCCTCTCTAATTTTGCAACACCAGAGTTTTTTGAAGGTATTGGCGCTTTGTGCTCCTGTAGTTCCTTCAAAGACTATTACCCTAAAAAAACTGTTAAAAGCTCACGAAGAAGCAGGTAAAAATTTCTTTTCTACCTTAAAAGAATTTATTGTTGGAAATTATGGTTCAAGTACTGTAATAGATAGCTCTAAAACAGGAAAAGAAGTCTTACCGGACACTATTTGGAAACACTTTACAACAAGAATTGGTAATTTATTGAAAATTATTCAATGGGGTCGAGACGGTTCAACGGAAGCAATCACCCCCGCAGGTTGTAAGTTAATTCAAAAACTGTTTACCAGCATAACAACTGCCCCTTTCCTTTGTGAAATATTAGCTGGGTATATTATGCTGTATTCAATACGAGACGTGATTGGTGATAAGGCAACTGCAAATGATACAGAACGCTTAATCAACTTATGGTGTTTAGACCGAAAACTTCGGGACTTACTCGTGGAAGGTGGAAAACCATCAAAAGACTTATTCTACACCTTCAAAGTTCTGCTAGAAGGTACACGTTTCTGTGATGCAAAACTGAAAAAAGAAACATTGCAACAATCTTGCTATGACTTTGTTTCAGGAGTGTTATCTAGCGAGCAAGGTGCTGTGGTTTTGGGATTAAATAATTTTGATAACGTTTTGTGGTTTAATAAAGAAAAATCAGATCAGACAACTTTTATGGCTATTTTGCTTTATGTACTTCTGAGTACAAAAAATAGTGATTACGATTTATTATTAGAAGCTTGGGATATTTTAAGTGAAAAACAAGAAGCTTCAGGATATAATGCAAGTCGTTTCGCTGAACTTTTAAAACCTGCTGTTCAGGAATCAAAGAAAACCAAAACAGTAAAAAAAACTAATAAAAAATAATATCCAATAAGGATACGTCGTCTTCAAACTGTCCAGATTTGCCCACTGCTTCGATGCTTTGAGCAAATCTGGTACAGGATTCTGCAACTGCTACACCTTTTATAGTATACCCTTGATTACGCAATGCCAAAAAACGAGTAAATTCTTTTATTGTCATCACAGAAGAATCAACTTTTGTGATTTCGTGAATTCCATCACTAAACAGGAACAACCGAGATTTCTCTCTCAGATTTACTACATTATTAGAGTACTCAGAATCAGGATCTATCCCTATTACAGGATTTTCAGTTGATAATTGTTGTATATGAGTATCTTGAAATAAAAAAGCGTCGCTGGATCCTGCACTAGAATACACTAATTCTTTTTTCTCCGTATCATAAATTCCATACCACGCTGTAAAAAACATATTGTGCTGTTCTTCCATGTCAAAGACATTATTTAAACTCTTTAATACAGAAGAGGGATTACTATAATCAGTATTGCCTAACACTTTCTTTGCAATTAAATTCATAATTGATACTGAAAAAAGACAAGCTTCTAAACCATGACCACTAACGTCTACTAAGCAAAAACGAAAGTGAGTTTTATCCAACCAATCATAGGTAAAAATATCTCCACCCAAATCTTGAGAGGGTAAAAAAGTCCAATCCACCTCCAAATATTCGTTCTTAAAAGGAGATGGAAGAAGTCCTGCCACATAGGTAACTGCCGTTGCTTTTTCCTTTAAGGTGCTACGTTGGTTCATTTCAAGGGCACGAACATATAGTTGCCTAAAATAATTTCTTTTACTTTCCAATACCGCCGCTTTCACTCGAGAAACCATAATACGGCGACTTTTTCCTGGAACAAAATAATCCATTGCCCCATTGGAGATAAAATCCATTGCAATTTGATCTGTATACAAAGTACCACAAATAAAAATGGGTATATCAGAATACAAAGGATTCTCTTTCATATCTTTTAATACTTGCATTCCTAAATCAACTGAATTACTACAATCAAAACAAATAACATCAATGGCTTCTGTATTCAATTGTTCATAAAACTCTTTTGTAGAATGAGAAAAAATTAAATGAAACCCATTTTCGATTAATATAGGCTGCACAACTTGAGAAGCGTGAGAAAGAACTCCCGCAACAATAATTCGACCAAAAAAACTGTTTTTAATACGTTCTGGAATTCCTACTAAATAGGATTCTAAAGATTTATCAGCAGCTTTTTTTATATCATGGATAGGAAAAGAAGCATAAAAACTAGGAGAAATCTGAAAGTAATTGCTCAAAAAAGAGGAAATAACATCTAAATCTTGAGATAGTTTTTCTAAGGTAGGTTCAAAATTCACGTAATCATCATAGGGTACCCGAACAGGAATTCTGTCATACACATGTCTAATTAAAAATAAGCTGCGGGTAACTTCATCCTTGGCGGCATCTATAATTTTTTCATTTTCTGTATAAGAAGAAACTACTAAACGTTGCAATACTAAAGACTCAGTTAGGGCCAACTTAAAATACTCAGCAAATTGAAGATTCCCAAATAACAAAGCATCAGAATATATCATCTCTGAATACAAGGTTAGATGATGAATGCGTTGCTGAATCTTTTTCTCAATCATTTAATCTCTTCCAAAATTGCTATCAAAGAATCTTTATCACACCCAATTCTTTTCTCAGGAGTAATTGGTCTACAAATTTCTTTTAACTCTGGAGGTAGTGTAGGCTCTTCTCCACACCAATGTTTTAATGTATCTGTATAAAATCCAGGATGATCTCCTGCAAGTAGCAGAGTAACCCCATCATCTTCTGAAGTCAAAGCATTTCTTTTCAAGGATGCAGCATACGCTTTAGCCGTCAGAGGATCCACAAATTCATTGTAATCTACAAATAATTTTTGAAAAGCTTCTCGCTGTTCTGTTTCTGTTACATTGGCAGGATATACAAGACCCTTTAATACAGCAGGATTTGTGGTAAAAACTTCTTCTAATCTTTCAATGTTAGATGGATTTACCGGATCGGAAGGGCCTCGTAAAGAAAGAGGAACCATAGAATCCAAAATCGAGCATTCTCCAAAAGGGTCTACAATAACTGAAGGGGTGCTATTGGTCACAAAACCATTTACCGGTAAAGAAAACTTCCAACTATAGAGCCCCGCAACTAAATTACCATAATTAGTAGCAGGTAAGGTATAATATAAATCACCATATTCTTGATTTTTAAGCTGAGAAAAGGCATACATGTATAAAAAGGAATGAGGAAGTAATCGGCCAATATTTACGGTATTTGCCAAAGTTAAACCATATTTTTCTACCAAAGTAGTATCTGAATAGATTGCTCTGGCTAACTTGTAGCAAGCTTCAATATCACCATCAACTTCTACAGGATAAATATTTCCACCATTCCAAACACAGTCAGAATCTTTGAAACCTCTCATTGACCCCTTACTATACAATAAAACAGATTTTAAATGCTTTTTCTCCCTGAAGGCTGCAGCAATACAAGAACCAGTGTCCCCCTCTGTTACAGCCAAGACAATTGCTTGCCTTTCCTGCATTAACAAAATATGCTCTAAGCAGGAAGCTAAATAAGATACCCCAAAGTCTTTGTTTGTACCTGTTGGTCCATGATACAACTCCATAATATACAAACGTTCATCAATTTTTTTAATTTTTGGACTAAAGGGGAAGGCTTTAGAAGCAATAGCTTCACATATAATAGGACTAAATTCTTCTTTAATAAGTGCAGAAGTTAAAGAGCCTGCTATGGAAGAAAAAGAGGTGGTATTATCCATGTACATTATCCATGGACTTAAGTTTTCGGTATAGGCGGGGACATATAACCCTCCATCTGGAGCAATACAATGTAATATTGCCTGAGAAAAACTTACCTGTTCCTTATTATTTCGGGTACTAACAAATCGCACAAAGGCCTCCCATAGTCTTTATTTTAACACAGGTATTATACTTTATAAACAATGTATTTATGTATGAAATCCACTGGTCTGTAAGTCATTTTAGCTTGACGAAGACCTTCGTCTCCTAAATCTTGCTCTCTATTTATCAATTCAACTGACTCCGGTAAAGCTGCCACGGTAGCTTTATTTAAGAATTGATACACTCCTTTATAGGCATCTATTGCTTTCTCAAAATGAACAGCATACATTTTTCCTTGTTGAACATACTCTCCAATGGAAAAACCAACAGGAACAGCTGTTACATATATTACTTTTCCAGACAAAAAAGAATTCATCCACTGATATTCTTGGGTGCAAAAAGATTTTAACGCTAATTTACAATTCTGAAAATCGGTATCCTCTTGAGAATTTCTTTCCCGTTGCCACTGTTCTAAAACCTTCAACCCATCTTCACAAGTGCTTCTATCCAAAGGAAGAACACAGGGAGTATAGGTAGTTTCAAAATTATTTACTAAATTTCGCTTTTTATGGAGAGATTTTCCACTTAGGGTAGCCAGTTTTTCTCTTGAATACACATATTCACTATTATTTCGATCTTCTTCAAGGCGATAGACAGAATCTAATCCTTTTTCTATTAGACTGTTCTTTTGTTTTTCTGTTACTGATTTCCAAAAGTGGAACTGCCCAAAGAGTTCTGAAATATAATCAAAAGGAATTTCTCCTACAATACTAAAAAAACTTTTTCCTTTCAAAGGAGGAATATATCCTCCAGATTCAATGCCTGAAAAAACTAGGGTTTTATCTGAGATTTGCGAAACTTTGTATTGCAAAAGTGGTTGATCTAAGAAAAGTGATATAGGGGAAAATTCAGATACACCTTCTGAAAAAGAATACAAAAAAGAAGTTGCACTCTCTGCTACCTTATTATCGAAATCGATAAAATTGGGAAACTGGGGAATTAGATTCATAAGTACTTAAAAGATACTTATTTTTATCAAAAAAGTCAAAACGTGGTGCAATGGTTGAAATTGCCCTTAATTTATCGTATTCTTACATATATGAACAAGATAGATACTAATCCAAATAGTCAAGTTGCCCTGGCAACGTTAGAACGTTTTTTACAATATGTAAAAACCTGGACAACCAGTAATCAA
>CALNCH010000212.1 GCA_937875245.1 uncultured Spirochaetaceae bacterium | reverse complement strand
AAAATCTTCGGAAACAACCTGCATGTAACGTGCTAAAACAACAATACTTACATCATGCTCACGCAAAAGTTCCATTTCTTTTGCTTCAACATATTTGTCTAATACATGGGAGCCTAATACACGGCAAATAAAGGGATCTTTTTTCAGCTCTAATAATGCTTCTTCTAAAGATCCAGGTAAGCTTTCAATTTTTGCCTTTTTTCGTTGGGCAGATGTCATTTCGTAAATATTTCCATCTACCGCATTAGTAGGCTTTAAGCCTTTTTTAACACCATCTAATCCAGCCGCTAAAGCCACTGCTAGGGCTAAGTAAGGATTTGCAGAGGGGTCTGGAGAACGGAGCTCTACACGGGTAGCTTGTCCACGAGCTGCTGGTACACGGATAAGAGGGCTGCGGTTTTGTGCAGACCAAGCAATGTATACGGGAGCTTCGTATTCTGGAACAAGTCGTTTGTAAGAGTTTACCAAGGGATTAAGAATTGCAGTCATTCCTTTAATGTGGTTCATAATACCTGCAATAAAAGAATAAGCAGTTTCGCTTAAGCCATTTTTATCATCGTTGTTACAGAAAACATTTTTTCCATCTTTTTCCATTGAAATGTTTATATGCATACCACTACCAGCAATACCAAAAATGGGCTTTGGCATAAAAGTAGCATGGAGCCCATGTTTCTTAGCAATAGTTTTTACCGCTAATTTAAAAGTCATTACTTTATCAGCTGTTTCTAAAGCACTTCCATATTTAAAATCAATTTCATGTTGGCCGGGGGCACATTCATGGTGAGATGCTTCAATTTCAAATCCCATTTTTTCCAATGTTAAAACAATGTCTCTGCGAACATCTTCTCCGGGATCGGCGGGCCCCCTATCAAAATACCCTGCATCATCAAAAGTTTTAAGAGTTGGTTTACCTTTGTCATCATTTCTGAATAAGAAAAACTCACATTCTGGACCAACGTTAAAGGTGTATCCCATAGAAGCAGCCTCTGAAAGTACCTTTTTTAGTACTTGTCGAGGGGAACCTTCAAAAGGAGTTTCATCAGTTTTGTATACATCACAAACTAAACGAGCAACTCCCTCTGGTTTTGATCTCCAAGGAAAAGGTACAAAACTGTCTAAGTCCGGGTATAAAATCATGTCTGATTCTTCAATACGCACAAATCCTTCAATAGAAGAACCATCGAACATACATTTATTATCTAATGCTTTTTCAAGCTGACTGCTAGAAATGGCAACGTTTTTTAATGTTCCCAGAATATCTGTGAATTGTAATCGGATAAATCGAATATCCTGTTCTTTTGCCATTTTAAGGATTTCTTCCTTGGTGTACTTAGACATAACCTTCCCCTTTTGTAGTCGAGACAAGCCTTTTTCAAAGGACTTATTGAAGTATAATAAAAAAAAATAAGTAAA
The DNA here is from genome assembly GCA_937875245.1 of uncultured Spirochaetaceae bacterium. Lineage (GTDB taxonomy): Bacteria > Spirochaetota > Spirochaetia > Treponematales > Treponemataceae > CALNCH01. The sequence continues at coordinate 11,789 of CALNCH010000212.1, read as the reverse complement.
ATTTCAATTCCATTTCGCAAAAAACCGTAACATTTGCATATTTTTCAATTATTTTCTAATAAACTATTGCATTTATTTTTATTAATCAGTATATTAATTACAGAGTTGTGGTCTATAGGAGACCACACATATTTATTTTGCATGTCATTAAGCCATATCTGGAACCTTCTTCATTAGAAAGCATGAGTTTTTAGTTCGAAAAGCAATCCTAAACATGAGGAAACTTTTCACGTTGCAACAGGTACTACTGTTGTGTGGTAATTATTTGAGCTAGTGGCTTTGACTCATGCATGAAGGACACATATGGAATCTATCTCATTCGAAGACCTCGGTCTTGACCAGTCAACCCTTGCGGCTGTTGTTGCAAAAGGGTTTGTTACCCCATCCCCCATTCAAGTATTGGCTATTCCCCGCTTGTTAACAGGCGAAACCAATCTTATTGCTAAAGCTCGTACCGGTACAGGAAAAACTGCTGCATTCGGTCTTCCTTTAGTTCAACAAATTACAGAAGATAAGGGTTATCCACAAGCATTAGTTCTTACTCCTACCCGTGAACTTGCATTGCAGGTTTGCAAAGAAGTTGAATCTTTCACAACAGGAAGATTTCCCCGTTGTACCCCAGTTTATGGTGGACAATCAATGGGCGAACAGTTGCGTGCATTACGTCGCGGAGCAGAAATTGTAGTAGGAACTCCTGGTCGTGTAAAAGACCATTTGGAAAGAGGTTCATTAAAGTTAGACAACATCAGCTATTTTGTGCTGGACGAAGCTGATGAAATGTTGGATATGGGCTTTATTGATGACATTGAGTGTATTTTTTCACAAGCAAATCCTAATAGCCGTATTTTACTGTTTTCTGCAACTATGCCCTCTGCTATCTTAAAGATTGCAGCTAAGTTTATGGGTGACTACGAAATTGTAGAAGAAGAAGAGCGGCCGGAAGAACCATTGTTAACAGAACAACGGTACTGGATGGTGCGGGAAAATGAAAAAATTGAAGCTTTAGTACGTATGATAGATATATCACCAGATTTTTATGGTTTGGTTTTTACTCAAACAAAAAATGATGCCGATATGGTTGCAAAACAGTTAGATGAACGCGGCTATGAAGCTGCTGCAATGCACGGTGATGTACCTCAAGCTCAACGAGAAAAGATTTTATCTCGTTTCAGACGAAAGAAGACACGAATCTTGGTAGCTACTGATGTAGCTGCACGTGGTATCGATATTGAAGGTTTAACTCATGTAGTAAACTATGCGTTACCTTTTGACGCTCCTACCTACGTACACCGAATTGGGCGTACAGGACGAGCTGGGGCAAAAGGATTGGCCTTTACTATGGTGAGACCTGAAGAACGACGAAAGCTTGATTTCTTAAAACAAGCTGCTCGAAAAGCCACTAAAGGTGAAATGAAAGAAGATACCATTCCTACCGTAGAGCAGGTATTATTGGTTAAGAGAGAACGACTTTTTGCAGAAATGAAAGAATCCTTAGGATTTGGTTCACAATCTGAAGAAGTTGTTCCAATGGACGATGAAGTAGTAGATTCTTCAGAAGACAAAGTAGTAGTAGATGAATCATTTACTGCAATGGCTGAAGAATTGTGTGAATCACGTGATTCTAAAGAAGTTCTCGCAGCAGTATTAGCTTTAAGCTATGGACGTGCTCTTGATGCTTCACGTTACGGTGAAATCACTTCCTTTAAAACCTTTAACCAAGGCAATCAAGTAAGAGTTTATGTTGGATTAGGTCGTCGAGACGGTTTTAATCCACGAGAAATAGCAGAATATTTTAGTGGATTACTTAATATTCCACAGCGTATGGTAGATCGAATTGATGTAGCAGATAGTTTCTCCTTGGTAAGTTTACCTTCTCAAGCAGGATTAGATGCTATTGAGCGCTCAAAAAGAGACTCTACAATGCCTCATATGCATGTTGATTCAAAAGAACAGTCATTTGGCGGTGGTTCTCGAGGCGGTTATGGTGGCGGTCGTGGAGGCCGAGGTCATAGCCGTTCAGATGAAAACCGCAGTTCAAGAAGTGGCCGTGATTCCGGTGGTAACCGTCGCAGTGGTCGCCCTGATCGTTTTGGAAATGAAAAACGAAGTGGTGGTGGCCGAGGGACTGGCGGAGACCGTTATGCTGGAAAAAGTGAAGCCCGTTCATTTGGACCAAAACCTGTACATTCTTCTGAAAACAGAACCCACAATGCTGGGCTATACAAAAAAGGTAACCGCAAAGCTAGCGGTGCTGTAGAATATTAATCTTTTTTAAGATAAGAAAAGGTTGCCAATAAGAGATGTAACTCTGAAAGGCAACCTTTTTTTTATTTTTGCTACGATCCTGAAGATTCTTTATAGGATGACATTCTTTTCTAATTTTTGTATACTACAAAAATGGAATCACGAAGCATATTTTTAAATATTTCACCGTTAGATCATCGGTATTCGTTGTCAGAGGCAGCTGTTTTCGACTCCCTCTCGTCTTATATTTCAGAGCAGGCCGCTGTAATTTCTTGTGCAAAAGCAGAAATTGCCTTAATAAAAGCTCACCTTTCAGTTCGTGGAGAATTAACCGACGAACTTGTAAAAAAACTAGATACTATTGCATGGACTATTGATCCTTCACTAGTATATGAAGAAGAAGAAAAAACAAAGCACAATATCAGAGCTTTAGTAAATGTTTTAAAAACAATGGTACCAGAAGAGGTTGGACCTTTAGTTCACTTAGGAGCTACCAGTGTTGATATTCTTGATACCGCTCTTTCTGTTCGTGTTCGAGATTGTGTACAACAAGTAGTATTACCTTTGTTAAAAGAATTAGAAACTTGTTTGTGTACTATAGCAGATGCAGAAACTCCTCAGGTTGGACGAACTCACGGACAGCATGCAGTACCTATTACTTTCGGGTTTGCTATTGCAGAATATGTAAGCCGCTTAGGAAAGTCAATTATTGAAATTGAACGCCTTTCAAAAGATTTACGAGGTAAGTTAGCCGGTCCTGTAGGTGCTTATAATGGTCCTTCCATGATTGTTTCAGACCCTCAAGATTTGGAAAAGAGATATTTAGATTATTTAGGTTTACAGCCTTCCGAGCATTCTACTCAATTAGTAGAACCAGAATATTTATTACGTCTTTTACTTGAATGTAATGTTGCTTTTGGTGTGATTGCAAACTTAGCAGATGACTTACGAAACTTACAGAGGTCAGAAGTAGGAGAAGTTTTTGAATACTTTAGTGCAACTCAAGTAGGTTCTTCAACCATGCCTCAAAAACGAAATCCTTGGAATAGCGAACACGTTAAATCTTTATGGAAAGCATTTGCACCCCGTGTAATGACTTTCTTTATGGACCAAATTTCTGAACATCAACGTGATTTAACTAACTCTGCTAGCCAACGATTTGTTGCAGATTATCTGGCAGGTTTTTCTATGGCTGTGGCTCGCATGAAAAGTGTTGTATCCGGGTTACATTCTGATCATGAAGGAATGGCTCGAAACTTGGCTAATGCTGGTGGAAAGGTAAAAGGTGGAGTTCTTGCAGAACCTGCTTATATTTTGTTAGCAGAAAGTGGCATTAGCGATGCACATGAAGTAATTCGAAAGATAACTTTAGATGCAGAGAAAAACCAAATTACTTTTTACGAAGCATTAATAAAAGATACTGATTCTTTTGGTCGCATTACTGCCCAGTTAGAAAAACTTGGTGTTGAAGATCCAAAAGGATTTTTTGCTCACCCAGAAAGATACCGAGGATTGGCCGCAGAAAAGGCTCATAGTTTAGCTAAAAAATATAGTGAATTAATGAAATAATTCTTTCATTAGGGAAAAATCTGAGAGAGATTTTAACTCCAGTTTGGTTTCTGTTAGTATTCCATAAGAAGGAATGGTATTTCCTTTTGGAATGCTAATGGAACCTGGATTACAAAAAATCCGTTCTTTGTTTTTTTCTATAAGTGAAATATGAGTGTGTCCTGAAAGAATAATATCTCCTGGTTTTGTCCACATTTCTAACTGTTTTTCATCATATAAATGTCCATGATGTATAAAAACTCGTTTATTTCCCATAAAAAGAGAAGTTGAAGCATCCAATACAGGAAATTCGAATAACATCTGATCTACTTCACTATCACAATTTCCTCTTACCGAAATAATGGAATCCTTTTTTTTGTTTAGGAGCTCTGCCACTTGTTTAGGATCATAACCTATTGGAATATCATGGCGGGGACCGTGATTTAAATAATCTCCACATATTATTAACATATCTGCTTTTTCAACATCAAAGGCTGTAAGAGCTTGCTTTATAGCTGGTAATGAGCCATGTATATCAGAAATAATAAAAAACTTCATAAATATAGTATATAAAAAAAAAGTGTTATATAATAGGTGTTGTGAAGTCTTTTACTTATAAAAAATACGATTTATTTCTACTCAAACTGGTAGTTTTGCATCTTCTGGTAATCCTTCTGCTTGTTTTTTTGTGTCATCAGATGTTTTTTTATCATCCTCTGATATGTTGAAAATTGCTCGAGAGCATAAGGGTTATGCCTCTGGGGTCGTTTTTTGCCAGTATATTATGGGAATTACGGATATTGAACTACATGCACAAGAACCCTTTGTTAAGTTAACTTATTATTCTCCTGAATGTGAAATTGATTTTTGTGGCAATAGCACTGTTGCATGTATGCATGCGTTGGTAGCATCTATACCTCAATTAGCAAATTTGGACTCTTTTGTTTTCTCAACTAATAAAAGAGGGGTACTTATTTGTGAAAACAAGATTGAAAAAGATGGGATACTATATATTTCATCCCCTCCTGTAACAGAAATGTTGTTGCCTTCTGTCCTAATTCTTGATGAAAAAGTAGATACCCTTAATCTTGCTTCTTATTTGAATTGTTATGTCTCAGATTTTGATAGCAGGTATCCTGTTTCTTTAGTTAATGGGGGCTTGAGAACCCTTATTGTTCCTATTGTAGAATATGATCGCTTAATTGATATTCAGCCTGATTTTACCGAGTTAAAAGGTTTTTGTATCAGAAACGGAATTGATATTATTATGCTTTTTTCACCACGAGCCGCAAATAGAGAAGCCATAGCTCATACAAGGGTTTTTTCGCCTAAATATGGATACTTAGAAGATCTTGGTACAGGAAGCGGTAGTTGTGCCTTAGCCCATTATTTGCTGAAACATCATTTGTGGTTTGGCCAACCCGGATATTTTGAACAAGGACCTAGGGGCATCAATTACAACCAAGTATTTGTTAATCTAAAAGACGACTTACTTGTTTTTGGTGGTTCTGCCAAACTTCGAGTTGACGGAAGATATTTTCTTCAATAGAAAAAGCCTGTCTATTTCTACAGATGGTAACATTATTCCATAAGGTAAAAGAGCTGTTTTGAAGTGCACCCCTAAAAAAGGACAATAAAGTTCAATTTTAGGGGTGCAATTTTTATCTGCTAATACTTATTTTTTTGCATAAGAAGCAGCACTGTTTCCTGCAATTTTTCCATAAATCGCAATGTCTGCAACAGCGTTTCCACCAAGACGGTTTGCACCGTGGATTCCACCGGTTACTTCACCAGCTGCAAAAAGGCCAGGAAATGCATTTACATTAGTGTCTAATACTTCAGTATTTACGTTAATGGTTAATCCACCCATTGTGTGATGAACAGCAGGTTCAACTTCTACAGCGTAGAAAGGTCCTGTGGCAATTTTTCGTGGTAAGTCTGCACGTCCAAAATCTGCATCTTTTTTGCCAGTAACAAAACCATTGTATGCATTAACAGTTGCTTCCAGAGACTTCTCATCAATATTTAATTTAGTGGCTAATTCTGCTAAAGTAGCTCCTTCTGTTAATAAACCTTGTTGAGCATATGTTTCAATAGCTTTTAATGATTCTCTTACACCCTGATCGAACATTAAGAATGCTGTTTTCCCAGTTTGATTTAAGATTGCTTCTGACATAACATCACGAGTAGCCATTTCTTGACAGAAACGTTTACCTTCTCTGTTAATCATAATAGCACCATTACCTCGAACAGCTTCTGTAATCATAAGGTTTTTTACAGGAACAACAGTTGGGTGTGTTTGAATTTCTTCAATATCGGTTAATGAAGCATTGAATTCTTTTACCCAAGCAAAGGCATCTCCAGTAGCTCCAGCATGGTTGGTAGTACCAAATCCTTCAAGAGAAGGTTTGTATGCAACAATCAGCTCTGGATTTGCACCGAATCCGCCAGTAGCAATAACAACTGCTTTTGAAGTAATAGTATAATCACCATCTGGAGTTGATACTTTTACACCAGCTACAGTTCCGTTCTTGTTTACAAGGCCTGTTACTTTACTATTATAACGAATATCAACACCAACTTTTTCAGCAGCGGCTACCATTACCGTTGTAAAGTGTGAACCGATAGCAGCGCCACCTGTAGGACGGTGTGTTCTACTGTTTGTAGAGCCGGCCATCTTTCCTACATCGCTTAAATCCATTCCCAAACCAGTTAACCAGTCTACCGTTTCTGCTGATTTTTCAACCATGTTACGTACTAATTCAGGATTATTGATATTTTTTCCACCTTCCATGGTATCTTTGTAAAATTGTTCGTTAGAATCAGCAATCTTCAGAGTTTTTTGAACAGATGTTTCTGATGCGTTTAACCCACCAGTTGCATAATTCGTGTTACCTCCTGCAATTGCCATTTTTTCCAGAACAATTACCTTAGATCCTTTATTGCGTGCTTCTACAGCCGCAGAAAGTCCTGCTCCACCAGCTCCAATGATTACAACATCTGTTGTTTCATCTGTTACTGTTTTCTTTGTTTTTGTGGTAGCTCCTTGAGCGGCTATCATAGCTGCTTCAAGGGCGCTAATCACACCTTTCGAAGTATAGGTTGCACCAGAAACTGTGTCTAAGTTTTTGATTGAACCTGTTTGGACAGCTTGATTAAGAATTGCATCTACGGCAGGTTGTGCAAAGTCAGAATCTTGGAAAGAAACTAATTCTGCTTTCATAATGTTACCCTTGTTTAGAGTAACATTTACTTCTACAGGACCTTTAAAACCATCTGCAGTTCCAGTGAAAGTACCGGTTGGTCCCTTAGCTGCACATGCAACAAACAAAAGGGAAGCCATCAATATCATCGTTGAATAAAAAAGATTTTTCTTCATAAAAACTCCTGTAAGTAGGGTACAAGATATCGATAAAAAAAGCAACAATAAGGAGAAATACGAAAAAGGGTATGTTATGTAAAAAATAAAGCTTGTTTTCCAAAAATTTATGTGTTAAAATTGAACATTGTTAATTAAAAAAGTGAGATACATAATAAGAATGTAAAAATAAATGGGAATTGGTATTTCCGGAGATTTGGGGTTGTCTCGGGGTAGGGAATAGCCCCAAATTTCTTTTACTTACAAGAGAATAGACCAGTTATTACGTTTAGCGTATTTTCGTAAACGAGTGTCTGGGTTTGTAGCTACAGGATAGCCACAAGAGTTCATTATAGGTAAATCATGAATACTGTCGGAGTAAAATGCACATTTCCTTAAATCCCAACCTTCTTTTTCTGCAAGTTTTTCAACTAGTTCTTGTTTTTTCTTACCGAATACAGGATTTCCTAAAAAACGTCCAGTAGTTAGATTTTTGTCATCAAACTCCAAACGAGAACAGATAAGGGGCTCCAATTCTAGTTTTTCCATTACTTGTCTAGTCAAAAAATCTGTAGAAGCGGTTGCAATAACTACGGGAATTCCCACAGATTTGTAGCTATTAATTTCTTCAATAATTTCTGGAATATAGGTATGTGAAATCTTCTTATCATACACATAGTTAGCTATATCATAAAGTAATTCTTTAGATTTTCCATCCATCCCCGGAACTTTATAAGTCCAAACAGACCAATCTGGATGAAGAAATTTGTAACGAAAGAAAAAAGTAGGAACTAAAGCCAAGGTAATTAAAGGGATAATTCCTCTTTTAATAGCTTCAATAAGAAATTGAGTGCCGGATGAACAACTTATAATTGTATGATCTAAATCAAAAAAGGCAGCCTGAATTTCTTGTTTTTGTATTATCCCTGTCATTTTGTTATCTTTCCTATTCTGCTCTTAAAGAAGTATTGTTTACAATTACGTCGTGTGCCGAACCTTCTGAAATAGAAGCTGGGGAAACTAAGGTAATCTTTGCCTTCTCTTGTAATTCTGGAATTGTTAATGATCCGCAGTTACACATGGTATGACGAATCTTACTCATACTCATATTAACGTTGTCGTGTAAGCTACCTGCATATGGTACATAAGAATCGACACCTTCTTCAAAGGAAAGTTTTGAGGAGCCCCCCATGTCATATCGCTGCCAGTTTCTAGCTCGGTTAGAACCTTCTCCCCAATATTCTTTTACATAGTTACCATTTACAATTAATTTATTTGTTGGGCTTTCATCGAAACGGGCAAAATATCGTCCTAGCATAATAAAATCTGCTCCCATAGCGAGGGCTAATGTCATGTGGTAATCGTGAACTATACCACCGTCAGAACAAATTGGAATATAAATACCTGTTTTTTCATAATATTCATCTCGAGCTTTTGCTACTTCAATAGTTGCTGTGGCTTGACCACGACCTATACCCTTTTGTTCTCGGGTAATACAAATTGAGCCACCACCAATACCAATTTTAATAAAATCAGCACCTGCTTCTGCAAGGAACATAAAACCTTCTCGGTCAACAACGTTTCCTGCCCCAACTTTTATATTTTCTCCTAACTGTGTATGAATTTCTCGTAAGGCTTCTGCCTGCCATTCAGAAAATCCTTCTGAAGAATCTAGACATAAAACATCAACACCTGCTTTGACTAAAGCTGGAACACGATCCATATAGTCACGGGTATTAATTCCAGCCCCCACAATATAACGTTGCTTTGAATCCAGTAATTCTAAGGGATGAGCTTCATGGCTTGCATAGTCTTTTCGAAAAACCATTGATACTAAATTATTATTTTTATCAATTACAGGAAGGGAATTAAGCTTGTGTTTCCAAATTAATTCATTGGCTTCAGGCAATGATATGCCGTCTTTACCAGTAATTAGGTCTGTAAAAGGAGTCATGTAGTCAGCAACAGTTGCTCCTTCTTTTGTGTGTGAAATACGAAAATCACGGGAAGTAATTATTCCTAACAATTTTCCATGAGCACTTCCGTCTTCTGTAACTGCTATAGTAGAGTGTCCTGTTTTATCTTTCAGAGCCACTGCTTCTACTAATGTTTGATTGGGTTTTATATTTGAATCAGAAGTTACAAATCCTGCCTTGTACCCTTTTACTCGAGCGACCATTCCAGCTTGCTTTTCAATGCTTTGTGAACCATAAATAAAGGAGATTCCTCCTTCTTTTGCTAAGGCAATAGCTAATTTGTCATCTGAAACAGACTGCATAACAGCTGAAACAAGAGGAATATTCATTGATAGAGCAGGGGTTTCTCCCTTTTTAAATCGTACCAATGGGGTTTTGAGACTCACGTTTGTAGGTATGCATTTGGCTGATGAATAACCTGGGACTAGCAGATATTCCCCGAAAGTGTGTGAGGGTTCCTCATAGTAATATGCCATTTTCTAATCTCCTGTAGGTCTATAATGAAAAGGATGAATTGTACAATTATACCTAATAGATGAAAGAGTTGTCAATTCATGTACTTTATTGACTGTAAGTAACGAGTGTGATATAGTCATGAATATTTATTTACCCGGAGTGTATGAATATGCAATTTATTGATGGCGGAGTATGTGCTCCTGCCGGTTTTACAGCAAACGGTGTTCTTTCTGGCATAAAAGAAGGAAGAACAAAAGAAGACACAGCCCTTATTTATTCAGAGAAAACCTGTACTTGTGCAGGGGTTTATACCAAAAATCGTGTTCAAGCTGAACCTGTAAAACTTACTCGTAGCCGTACAAGCCGGGGAAAAGCCCGGGCCATAATTGTAAACTCTGGAAACGCAAATGCTTGTACTGGAAAGCAAGGTGCTGAAAATGCCCTGAGAATGTCTGCTAGTGTGGCAAAGACTTTAAAAATTGCAGAAGAGGAAGTATTAGTTGCTTCAACTGGTGTTATCGGACAGCAGTTACCTGTAGAAGTTATTGAAAATCACATGGAAGAACTTGTTTCTGGATTAAGTGCTACAGGAAATGAAAAAGCACGGGTCGCTATAATGACAACAGATACGGTATATAAAGAATGTGCTATTGAAACCCTCATAGGTGGAAAAAAAGTGCATATTGGTACTATGGCAAAAGGGTCTGGCATGATTCATATTAATTTAGGAACTATGCTTGGCTTTATTACTACCGATTGTGCAATTTCTGCTCCTATGCTGGAAAAAGCACTTAAAACCAGTATTGCAGGGACTTATAATTGTGTATCAGTTGATGGAGATACTAGTACAAATGATTCCTTAGTTATTTTAGCTAATGGAAAGGCAGAAAATAAAGAAATTATTGAACCGAATGAGGACTATTACACTTTCTTAGAGGCTTTAAACCAAGTAAACACAGAGATGGCACGAAAAATTGCTGGAGATGGGGAAGGTGCTGAACATTTAATAGAGTGTACTGTTACTGGTGCCAAAGACGTAGAAACTGGACGGAATCTTGCAAAAGCTGTTATTTCTTCTAGCTTGGTAAAAGCTGCGTTTTTTGGTAAATTTTATGCGCGTTAGGCTATTCTGGGGAGGTTTTTACCCCAGAAAAGACTTCTGTTTCTTTTACAAATAGTAAAGGAACTGAAAAAGTTTTTGATCATGGAGTTCCTTTGAATTTCGATGAAGAAAAAACAAAAATCATCTTATCTGAAAAAGAAACTAAAATTTTAGTGGAAATGGAAGATGGAGATGGGATCGGAACCGCTTGGGGATGCGATTTAACTTATGAATATGTAAAAATTAATGGAGATTATAGAACGTGAGTTCAAAAAAACAAATGGAAAATGAAGATTGGGCAGAAGTATTAGTTCAAGCTTTACCCTATTTTAAGCAATGGGTAGGGAAAGTTGTGGTGGTTAAATATGGTGGAAATGCCATGTTAAACGAAGAGTTAAAAGCTGCCGTTATGGAAGATATTGTTTTACTGAATACCATTGGTGTTCATGTTGTTTTGGTTCACGGAGGTGGTCCAGAAATAAATACAATGTTGGAGAGAGTAGGTAAAGAGTCTCGGTTTGTAAACGGTTTACGTTACACAGATTTTGAAACTATGGAAATTGTACAAATGGTATTAGCGGGAAAGCTTAATAAAGATATTGTTGGTATTTTGCTTCAGCAGGGTGGTAAAGCGGTTGGTTTATGTGGGGTTGATTCAGGCTTGTTACGAGCAAAAAAAATTAATACAGATGGTGAAGATTTAGGATTTGTAGGAGAGGTTACCGAAGTACATCCTGAAATCCTTGTATCTTTACTGAATCAAGGTTTTATTCCCGTAATATCCACTGTAGCCTTGGGAGAAACGGGAGATATGAACCGATATAATATTAATGCTGATACTGCAGCTGCCAAAATTGCAGTAGCTCTACAAGCAGAAAAATTTGTTCAGTTGACAAATGTACCTGGAGTATTGCGAAAGTTGGATGATCCTACTAGTTTAATTAAACAAATCCCTCGAGAAGCAATTCCTTCTTTGATTGCCACAGGAGTCATTTCCTCTGGTATGATACCGAAAATTGAGTGTTGTTTGGAAGCCTTAAATGGTGGTGTTCCACGGACTCATATTATTGATGGACGTGTACCCCATTCTCTGTTAATTGAAATG
>CALNCH010000211.1 GCA_937875245.1 uncultured Spirochaetaceae bacterium | reverse complement strand
CTGCAGAGGCGCTTCGTACCGTTGCCTTTATATATTCTGCAGTCATCCCAGTTACAGGTGCTAATACCTTTGAAAAAGTTTCTAAGTCTTGAATAACAGAGGGGGTTATGGCAATGTGATAAAAATTTGTTTGAAGTGCTAATGTTTTTCCATTACGATCATAAATGTAACCTCGTTGATACACAATAGGAGGTTCTATTCTGGTTTTAACAGGGGCAAAGGCTAAAATACCGTATTGTATAACGATATACAAAGCTACTACACTCATGAGAACTATTACAGTAATGAGACGAGATTTTTTATAAAATTTATTTACTTGCATAGTACCTTGCCGAGAACACAGTGGACTGGAATAAAACCATAATCACGAGAATCTACTGATTCTGAAGCATTATCACCAATAGCTAAAATGGTATTTTCTGGAACTACAGAATCATATTTTATCCGCTGATATTGTGCTTCTGTTAAAGGATAGGTTTTTCCGTCAATATGAAGACTATAGCCTGTATTTGTTGAATATTCCAGTACCTGACCTGCAACACCACAACATCTCTTTACTACCATTTTATTATTGTGTAAAAAAATGACTACATCACCATTCTCTGGTTTTGCCCATTGAACAGCCAACTGATTTCCAAATGGAATTGGAATACCATATGCTAATTTTGAAATATATACAGTAGTTTTATCTTCTAGGGTTGGTGACATGGACGGTCCTGAAACTTTTACCATATCTATAATAAAAAGTTTTAGAAAAAGAGCGATGCAAATGCCAATAATAATGAGTAAAAAATTTTTAGAATTCATAGGTATATTATTCTAATATGGCCTGTCTTTTATGTCGATAGAAGAAATATGGAAATTATCAGCTGTTTAGAAACCGAAATGATGTCTCATAATGCTTATGTTACAACATCTTTAGAGGATATGTTGAAAAATCAACGTCCTGCAAAGCATTCTGCAAAGAATGAGAAAGTGGCAAAAATTACTAAGTACGGATTTGTAAACCAAAGTTTTTCTTTGTCTATTCCAAAAATACCTACAATTTCAATGGATTTTATAGGTGCTTTAAAAAAATATGCTTTGTGGTTAGAAAAACAAAAAATCTTTGTTTTGGGGATTGTGGCAACTTTTTGTGTTTTCGCAACCATAACAAGCGGTGTGCAATATCTACAGAGAAAAGCTCAACCTATAGAATTTACTAAGTATTCTCTTGAAACGGAAGCATTGCTTAGCCAAATGAATGCTCTGGTGTACAAAACAGAAGAAGATCAATTTGATGCAGAGGGAAATCTTTCGCTCTCAGATGGAATTTCTCATTTTACCCAAGCTGTCACATGGTCAACCTATACAGTTTCTAGTGGTGATAATATTTCTTCTCTTAGTAAAAAATTTGGATTAACCAACATTTCTACTTTGATTGCAGTCAATAACATCGATAATGTTCGTTTATTACGTTCTGGTCAAGAATTGAAAATACCTTCAATGGATGGCTTGTTTCATATTGTAAAGTCTGGTGATACAATCGATAGTATTGGAAAAAAATATGGTACTCCAGTAGTACAAATTCTCGATGTAAATGAATTGGAATCTGCACATTTATCGGTTGGAGAAAAATTATTTATTCCTGGTGCAAGATTAGATAGTACTTCTTTAAAAAAAGCCTTAGGAGAATTATTTGTATCGCCTTTGTCTGTTTCTTGGCGATTTACTTCCCCTTATGGATATAGAGCGGATCCCTTTACTGGAGTTAGAAGTTTTCATACAGGAATTGATATGGCAGCCCCTCAAGGTACTGCAATTAAAGCTGCTATGAGTGGCACTGTAAGTGCGGTTGGATATACTAACGTATATGGAAATTATGTAATTATTCGCCATGAAAGTGGATACCAAACCTTATATGCTCACTTACAGTCTTATTCTGTAAAAATGGGCCAAAAACTTAATCAAGGGCAACGAATTGGTGCCTTAGGTAATACAGGATACTCCACTGGTCCACACTTACATTTTTCTGTGTATAAGAATGGAAAAACAATTGATCCCACTTCTGTATTAAAGTTTTAGTTATGGTCTAATGCAAACCTTGGATAATTGTTTAATAGGAGAAACTATGAAAAAATTGAAACATATATTGTTACTTGTTTGTTGTATATTCCTTACTTTATTACCTTGCTTTGCTCAGATGAGTTTTACTAATCCTGATTTAAATAATCAGGATGGATTACTTTTTTCAGTTACTGCAGAAAATCAACGTATGAAT
>CALNCH010000210.1 GCA_937875245.1 uncultured Spirochaetaceae bacterium | reverse complement strand
TTCGTATTCTTCTCCCCAGGGAAACTGATTCTGTGTGCCATTAGCAAAAAGTGCAGTTTCACTTACCATGTGAGAAGCTTTGTGCTTACCTGCTCCTGTATCATCTACCTCTGTTATTTCCACACTTATACGATTTAATATTTCTGTGGTGTGATTTTTGTTTCCATTAAGAAATACCTCTTCGTTTATGGAGGTAAGTAATCGATATACATCACCTTTTTTAAACTGATATTTGAATTCTTCTGCTGAAAGAGAAAAAAGAGTAAAAAAAAGACATAAAAAGATAAAACTACATTTGTTGTAAAAATGTCGCATTGAAACTCTCCATAAAAAGTGATACTTTTTTCTTTATGATTATTAATAATAAGTATAACACCCTGTCAAGAGTGCCGTCTAGCATGATAGATGGTGAATGTCGATTTACAACTCTTTCCCTTTTTTCTTTGGCTCAAGATTTAGCAGCGTCCCATTATGGTTCTGGTGGATTATCAATCCCTCATTTACAAAAAAAAGGTATTACCTGGGTAATTGCAAAGCAACATTTTGAAATTACAGAATATCCTTTATGGGAAGATTCCTTAGTGTTGCAAACGTGGGCATTACCTATAAAAGGACCTTTCTTTTTTAGAGATTTTAAATACAGTTATGCTCCAAAAGGAAAATACACTACACTAGATGATGCTTTTGCCTCTCCTACCTCTGTAATTCCTAATGAAGTTGCAGAAGAAGATGTGTTTGCCCGGGGTATTTCTAGTTGGATGATTGTAGATACTTCCACAGGAAAACCTATAAAACCAGATTCAGCGGTAATGGGTTCTCTTTCTTTTTGTTCAGATGAAGCTTTACCCCATGTGTTTCCTAAAATTGCTAATACTGATACTTGGGATTGGGAACAAGCTTTTTCCCCTACTTTACTTGATATTGATGTTAATAACCATGTAAATAATTTAAGTTATACTCGTTGGATTTTATCTTTTATGAATCCAGAAACCGTGCAAGGAAAATTAGTTACCGTTTTAGATAACTACTTTATTTCTTCAGCACAGTTTGGTCAAAATTTAATTTGCCGTGTAAAACAATTGGATGAAAATACCTTTGTTCATTGGATTATTCGTGAAGACAGTTCTGAAGTTTTTAAAGCAAAAACGCAATGGACATCAAAAGAAAAGGTATCAAGACCTTTAAGTCTTAGAAAGTAAAAATAAAAGCCCCTTGGGAAAGTCAACAGACTTTTGCAAGGGGCTCAAGACATATTTTTTTACTAGTCTGTAAAACGAATTCTTTGCCATATTTCGTTGTAAACAGCGAGGCCTTCTGCTAAATCCTCTTTGATTTCACAAGGATTCATTTCTTCTGCTTGGTACATAGGCTTTTTCGTCATAAAAGCTTCTGCAGCGGGATTTACACTGGATGGGAAGTGGAATTCATCCAAAAACTGTGCATAAATTTCTGGACGATGAATAAAGTTGATAAATTCCATAGCCAAATCATAGTTCTTTGCGTTCTTAAGAACACACATAGAATCTATGTACATAGGACCACCTTCTTTTGGAATAAAGAAATCGACGGTATCCCATTTTTCTTCGGGAATTTCACCAAAAACAACTTCTGCATAACCTTGTACTACCCAGAAATCACCTGAAGCGAAAGATTTACCAAAACCTTCTGCATCAAATTTAACCAAGTTTGGTTTCCATTGTGAAATAACTAATTCTTGAGCTTGTGCAAGTTCTTCAGGGTTTAATGAGTTTACTGAATAACCTAAAAAGGCTAAAGCATCTCCAATTACTTCTCTCATATCATCTAGCATACACATTCTTTGATTTAAATCTTTGTTTGCAAAAATGCTCCAGCTTTTTTCGTAATCAGTTACCTTTGTTTTGTTTACCGCAATACCAGCGGCTCCCATGTAATAAGGTACTGAAAATTTCATAGTTGAGTCATAAGCAGCTTTTTCTAATACTATTGGATTAATATTTTTTGCATTAGGTACTTTAGTTAAATCAATTTCTTGAAGCATGTCTTGTTTTATCATGATTGATACGTAATCCTGAGATGGAAAAACGATATCGTATCCTGATGCACCTGCCATAAGCTTTGCAAACATTTCTTCGTTAGATGCATAACTATCTACTTTAACTTTTACACCAAATTCTTCTTCAAACTGTTTTAAAACAGAATCAGGAGTGTAATAGGTCCAGTTAAAAAGATATAAAGTTTTACCGTCATTTTTAGAACAACTGGTAACCAACAGTCCTGCACTAATTACTAGTACACAGAGACACAGTGTGAAAATACTTTTTTTCATAAAAGTATCCTCCTTCCATAAGAGTGTTTTTTTATTTTGATGCTGCTATTGTTTTAAGAAATTTTCGTAATGAAAAGGCTAATACAACGGTAAATAAAATCATTACAAAGGATAATGCATTAATTACTGGTGATACACCAAAACGAATCATGGAATATACATATAAGGGTAATGTAGTAGAACCAGGACCTGATACGAAAAAAGTGATAACAAAGTCTTCTAAAGACATAGTAATTGCCATCATAAACCCTGAAATGATACCAGGCATTATAGCGGGAACTATAACTTTAAACATGGTTTGCTTATCAGTTGCGCCTAAGTCATGGGCAGCTTCCACGATAGAATAGTCAAATTCATCGATACGAGCTGAAACCATTAAATACACAAAGGGTAAACAGAAGGTAGTATGTGCTACAAATATACTAAACAAACCTAAGGGTAATTTTATACCTGAAAAGAAAATAAGCATTGAAACACCAATAATTACTTCTGGTAGAACCATAGGTAAAAAGCTTATAGTTTGGATGTATATACGCCCTTTAAATTTATACCAGTTAATTCCAATGGCAGCTAATGTTCCTAAAACTGTAGATACTGCTGCAGAAGAAAGAGCTACAATCAGACTGTTATATAAAGAAAGCCATAAATTTCCTGATTCAAAAATAAGCTTTTTATACCATATTAGAGAAAAGCCAGTAAAATCTGCTCCCTTACTTTCGTTAAAAGAGTAAAAAATGATAAAAAACAAAGGTAAAAATAAAAAGAGAAGGGTGATAAAAAGTATCGTATTGGACAGAGAAAAATTAATTTTTCCAGTATTCTGAAAGGCACGACGAGCGTGACGAGCTGGTTCTGAAGTAGGACGTTTTTTGTTTATACGTTTAACAAGATTTTTGTAGGGGCTTATTGTCATATCTTTTTTTCTCCTCCTTTTGTATTAACAGTAAGTGAGGCTTCATTTTTGTTAGCTGACATCATCCATAAAACACCAAACGTACTTGCCACCGTAATAATCATTGAAAAGGCAGCCGCTAATGGCCAGTTT
Organism: uncultured Spirochaetaceae bacterium; assembly: GCA_937875245.1. Lineage (GTDB taxonomy): Bacteria > Spirochaetota > Spirochaetia > Treponematales > Treponemataceae > CALNCH01. The sequence goes on along the minus strand of CALNCH010000210.1, from coordinate 1,571 downwards.
CGGGTTTTATTAACTTGATCAACAATAATATTTCCAATCATATACGAATCTTTTCCACCTACCAGTAAGGGAACTGTATAAGCACCAAAAATTGGAATTATGGTAAAAATAATTGCAGTAACAACACCGCTCTTAATATTAGGCAATAATACTTTTAACATTGATACAGGTTTTGTAGCCCCTAAGTCACGAGCCGCTTCCAATAAGGAAAAATCAAAACGGTCAATAGCAGTAAATATAGGTAAAATAGCATAAGGTAAATACATATACACAGAAACTAAGATAACTGCTTTTTGATTGTAGAGTAATTGTGCATGTTCTTTTATTAAACCCATTTGTAAAAGTACAGAATTAATCACTCCGTCGTTTCCTAGGATACTCATCCATGCAAAAATTCGAACAAGAGAGTTTGTCCAAAAGGGAATAATTACTAAAAACAAGAAAAAAGTTTGATTTTTACTTCGGGCCATGGCATAGCCACAAGGTAAAGCAAGTAGAATGGTTATTAAGGTTGCAACAATTGAAATCCAAAGAGTTCGTATTAAAATCATACCATAAGCGGGAGCAAACATTTGTTTGTAAGCAATAAAAGAAAATTCTTTTATAACTCCGCCGTAGAGTCCTTTTTTTAGAAAACTATAGAGAATAATAATTGCTAAAGGAGCAACGAAGAAAATAGTAAACCATGCACCCATAGGATAAGAATATGCCTTTCCTAAATTTTTTGTTTTTTGGATTTTTTTCTTTGAATTCAGTCCCGCAGGTGGTTTTTCTTCTCGAGGTTTTTTCATTTTTCAATGTCCTCCACGATATAACCATCATTAGCACTCCAAGAAACATACACATGATCTTTCCAACTAATTTCCGGACCATCGTCTAGATAATTTGTATGTTGTTTAAAAACTTTGATAACTGTTCCATTATCAAGCCTTACATAGAATTTTGATTGAAAGCCTGAATAAACAGGTTCGTCTACCATGCCTTCTAATACAGTAATATCACTACGAGAAGTAGAAGGAGGTTCTGTAGAAATTCGAATTTTTTCTGGACGAATAGTAACACATACCTTTTGTCCAGGCTGTGTTTCTTCGTAGTCTGTAACCTTTATTGAAGTTGGTAATTCAGGAATATCAAGGGTAACCATGTATTCTGGATTTCTACCTTCTGGTTGATACGACTTACACTCTTCAACTTTTGCAGTAAAACTATTTGTTTCTCCAATAAATTGAGCAACAAATTCAGTTGCAGGGCTTTCGTATATTTCGAAAGGAGTACCAACTTGTAATACTTTTCCTTGGTTAATAACTGCAATTCTGTCCGAAACTGACAAAGCTTCCGATTGGTCATGAGTAACATAAATAAAGGTGATACCTATTTTATCGTGAAGTGCGTCCAAGTCGATAAGTAAGTTTGAACGGAGTTTTGCATCTAAGGCTGATAAAGGTTCATCTAGCAATAAAACACTGGGCTCGCTAATAAGTGCACGGGCAATAGCAACACGTTGTCTTTGTCCTCCGGAAAGTTGGTTAGGCTTTTTGTTCATATGGGCATCCAACTGTACCATGTGCAAG
>CALNCH010000209.1 GCA_937875245.1 uncultured Spirochaetaceae bacterium | reverse complement strand
CAAAAAGAAAAAAGACAAAAACTTCCTAAACGAATACAAGGAAAAAAACAATGATGAAAAAGAACATACTTTTTTTTGTTACACTGAATTTATTAGCCCTAACCTTCGCCCAAAGGGTGCCATTAACCCCAATTAATGAAGCAACTTGGGTAAAACTAGTAGAACCTACTGGTTACGAAACGGGGATAAATATGGTTTTATTAGGAGAGGGTAAAGAAACTTTTACTATTGGTGAAAATATACAATCTATTACTGGGAAAAGAACAGTCAATCCTTTTTATATGAACAAATATGAAACTACCTATAAGCTGTGGTACAGAATTCGCCTTAAAGCTGAAGCAGAATTAGGGTACGAATTTTATAATCCCGGACAGCAGGGGTCTCAAGGTAGACGTGGCAAAATACCAACAGAAACCTTAGCTTTTGCTCCAGTCACAAACATAAATTGGCGAGATGCAATAGTGTGGTGTAATGCCCTTAGTGAAATAGAAGGATTAACTCCTTGTTATACCTATCAAGGACAAGTAATTCGTAGCTCTATAGAATCTGCTATAGTAGATTTAGCAACTTGTGACTGGACAGCAAATGGATATCGATTACCTACCGAAGCAGAATGGGAATATGCAGCCCGAAAAACAAAAACTGGCTTTCAACGGGGAGATTTAGTTTCTGGAGCAGTTGACAAATTTGGTAATGAAAACGCAGACCGTTTAGAAACTGATTTGGCTTGGATGGATGCTAATTCTTCAGGAACAGGAAATATTGGTACTGCTGGTAGTCCTTTAGGACAAGACAGCTTGCCAGAAAGTGGAAATTCAAATGGTATGGGACTCTATGATATGAGTGGTAATGTAATGGAATACTGTTGGGATTGGATGGCTGATTACCAATATGAAGAAACAAAAGTAGGTGGACCAGAATATGGTTCTGAAAGAATATGCAGAGGGGGTAGTTGGAGTCCTTATGCAGGTTTTATTTTTTGTGGAGATAGATACGCTTTTGACCCAGATGAGGCATACAATTATCTAGGTTTTCGGCTTGCTCGTAGTGCCCCATAGAAAAAAAAAACACTTCAAAAACTTGAAGTGTTTTTTTTATAAGAACATTAGAATTTTCCAATTCCACTTAAACCATTATCTTCTATAACTTTTAAGCCCTTTTCAACATCTTCTACCTTAAAAATAATAATTGCAGTATCACCTGTTTTTTCTAAAGAAGCATATAGATATTCGATATTAATTCCTGTTTTTTGGAACAAGCTTAATACATCATACATACTTCCAACTTTATCAGAAATAGAAACCGCCAACACATCAGTAGAGCGAGTGGTAAATTTAGCTTCAGTAAGACACTTTATTGCATTTTCGTAGTTATCGGTAATAACTCGTAGAATACCAAAATCTGCTGTATCAGCAATCATTATTGCACGAAGATTTACACCACCAGCTTTTAATACACCAGTAACTTCGGCAATGCGTCCTGTGGTATTTTCTAAAAAAATAGAAATTTGCTTAATTTTCATATTTCCTCCTATTTTAATTATAACTTACGATTATCAATAACTCGTTTTGCTTTACCAGTAGAACGTTCAATGGATTTTGGTTCTACAAGCTTTACTCTCATCATAATACCTAATTTGCTTTTTAGCACGTTTGTAATATTACTTCGTAAAGCTTCCATTTCCTTTGTCTCATCTGAAAATTGTTCAGGATTTACTTCAACCTGTAATTCAGCTTCGTCCAAGTGGGTTACCTGATTGCGGTCAACAACGATAAGATAATTTGGTTCCACTCCCTGTATTTCAATTAAGGCATGTTCAATTTGACTTGGGAATACATTTACCCCTCGAATAATTAACATATCATCAGTTCTACCATACAGACGGTGAATACGACGAGTTGTTCTGCCACAGGTACAAGCTTCTGGAATAATAAAAGTAATATCCCGAGTTCTATAACGAATAAGAGGAGTGCCTTCTTTTGTAATAGTAGTAAATACTAATTCACCTTTTTCACCATCAGGTAAAGGTTCTCCTGTGTCTGGATCAATAATTTCTGGATACCACATGTCTTCATTTATGTGCATTCCGTTTTGTGCTTCACATTCAAATCCAACACCAGGTCCTGTAATTTCTGTTAAACCGTAAATATCATAGGCTTTTATACCCCAAGCTTCTTCAATTTGTTTACGCATATTCTCAGACCATGGTTCAGCACCAAAACAGCCAGCCCGCAAAGAAAAAGATTTTACATCTATTCCCATTTCTTTTGCTTGTTCAGCCATATACAAAGCATAAGATGGTGTACAAGCAAATAAGTTGGATTTAAAATCTCTCATAAGCATTAATTGCTTTTGGGTATTTCCGGAAGAAATAGGAATAATTGAGGCACCCATTTTTCGAGCACCATGATGAACACCCATTCCACCGGTAAAAAGCCCATAACCATATGCATTTTGTATAGTGTCATTTTTACAAGCACCTGCACCATTTAATGTTCTAGCCATACCCTCTGCCCAGTCATCTAAATCTTTTGCAGTGTAAGCGTCAACAACAGGAGTACCTGTTGTACCAGATGACATATGAACTTCTACAATTTCGGCTTGAGGAACTGCTAACAAACCATAGGGATAGGTTTCCCGTAAATCGGCTTTTGTGGTAAAAGGGAGCTTTGCAATATCTGCAAGACAAGTAATATCAGCGGGACTTATTCCCGCTGCATCCAATTTTTGTCGGTAGAAAGGTACTGTATTGTACACATGTTCTACTAAATTTTTTAAACGTGCAAACTGCATAGCTTGGCGTGCAGCTGTACTCATACATTCACATTCTGGATTCCAAATCATAATGAGTAAATTGTATCACAGCCACCCCACCTTGTACAATATAATTTAATTCTACTTTATTTCTTTTAATTCTACTTTATTTATTTTCCAAGTATTAGTAGGTTCTCTTTCTATTTCTAATACAGCATAACGGCCTTCTGCCAAAGATCCTGGATTAATAATTACTGTATTACCAATTGTATCGGTAGCAAAAGATTCATGTATATGTCCTGTTACTACGACTAAAGGCTGATATTTTTCAATAAAGTTTCTAATACCAGCAGATCCAACGTGTATTCCATCAGAAATTTTATCACATTTAGTGTTTAAAGGAGGTTGATGACAAATAAGAATCAGATTATTCCAGTTTGTTTCATTTTGATCGGCTACAATTCGTAAATCATTCACTAATTCTTCATCACTTCTTTCTGTTAAAGTAGTACCGGTAAACTTTAATGCTCCACCAGAACCTGCAAAGGCTAAACCATCACGAAAAAGTAAGTCACCTTGAACAGAAACATCCAGTTTTTCTAGTTCTTCAAGAAAAGAAGGATCATCACAATTTCCAATTACTGAAAAAATACTATCATGTTTTTTTACCAGAGTATTTAATATGGGTAATCCTGTTTCAGGGGCTTGGAAACGAGCAAAATCACCAGCAAATAAGACACCATCAGCTTGATCAAATTCTTGGTCTAATTGTTCAATGTAACCAGTATCTCCATGAATATCCGAAAGCACTAAAAATCTCATTCTTTTCCTTCCTTTCTATCATTTAATCAATGCTATTTCTGACATAACAGCCGCTAATTGTTCCATTTGTTCATCTGTACCAATAGTAATACGAAGAAAGTTTTCAATTCCTAGAGTAGAAAAAAGACGAACTAAAATACCTGCTTCTTTTATTTTTTGATAAGCCTGGGAGCCACTAATCAAAACATTACCATCTGTATCCACCAATGTTGCCATGACAAAATTGGTTTGGCTAGGGAGCACTGTCCACCCAGCTTTTGAAATTTTTTCAACAAAGATACCTCGAGTTTTAACAACAGACTCTGCTGTATTGCAATAATAAAGAGGATCCCTACAAGCTGCACAACCGGCAATACAGGCAATATTGTCTACAGGAAAGTGATTAAAACTATCTTTCACCCTTTTTATAGCCTTAATTAGATCAGGATGAGCAATGGCAAAACCTAACCTCATTCCTGCAAAAGACATTGATTTTGAAGAAGTTCGCACTACTACTAGATTTTTATACTTTGATAGCAAAGGTAAAACAGTTTCTCCCCCAAAATCCACATAGGCTTCATCTACTACCATAACTTTATCAGATGGATAATCCTGAAGCATTTTCTCAATATCTGTACAGGATAATCCTATTCCTGTTGGGGCATTAGGATTTGCAAAAATCATTCCACATGAATCTTTTTTCACCTCTGACATCATAGCGTTAATATCAAAGGACCAATTTGATTTTAAGGGTATTCGCTTTAAGGGAATATTATAAAAACCTGCATACACAGGATAAAAACTATAGGTACATTCAGGCAAAACCAAGGGAGCTTCTGAACCAAAAAAACTATAAAAAATAAAAGAAAGTACTTCATCAGTACCATTACCACAAAACACCATATCTGGAGTAATATGAAAATCGCCTTGCCTTTCTCCTGAAAGGAACTGGTGTCCGTTACAAAGTACTCCACCAGTTTTGTTCAGCATTTGGGCAAAAGATTTTCTCAATTCCGTTGCATCCGGATCTGGATACAAGGCAAGCAAATGGGATGCTGTATTTAGTGCTTCGGTAATTGCCTTAGG
>CALNCH010000208.1 GCA_937875245.1 uncultured Spirochaetaceae bacterium | reverse complement strand
GAAATTACCACATCTACCACAGTAGAACCAATTACTAAAATCTTTTTACTCATTATTAATCGCTTATTTTATGGATTTTGCTACTGAATCAGCTTTTAATTTATTTGAATATATTTGAAGGGCAGAACTAGGTAACCAACCGTCTGCAAATTGATACCAAATGCCGTTTTTTGTAAGACTTTTTCCAACAACAGGAAGTACATCCCCTCTGCGTCCATGGGCCATTATGTTAGTTTCATCTTGGGGTTTTATTCGATAAGCTGCATAAGGATCCGAAATTACAGCCCATTCAACACTCAAAGCAAGATTTTCTACTGCCGAAAGATCTACTAACAGTGTTTTTTTTTCGTTTCTACAAGATGACAATAAAAAAACAGATAATAAAGCTACAAATAAATACCTAGTTTTCATATTTAGAACGCAATTTCTCATAGAGCATAAGATCAGAATCAACAAAATGCAATTCTGGAATTTGAAAAAAGGGAACCCAATTTACTTCAGTATGTTCTGTTAATACCCAAGACAGATTTTCGATAGGGTCTGGAAAAATCACTTGAAAGGCATGTAAACATACCGTGTCATCATTATGGGCAAATTCAGTTTCTGCCAGCAATTCCCCTACTTCTACTTCAAATCCAAATTCTTCTTGAAATTCTCTAGCTAAAGCAGTCTCATACTTTTCATTATTCTCTACTTTACCACCAGGGAATTCCCATCTATTTCCCATCTGCCCCACTGGAATTCGCCTGGCAACAAGAAATAATGAATCAACAACAACATTTTCTGCCACGAATAAAAACTGTTTCAAAAAAGGTATTTACTTTTACGTCTATAGTAGTTGTACAAGTATAGTACTCAAATAACATACAAAAACCACCTAAGACACCTGCAATAGCAGGAAGTAAATCTCCTACAACAGGAATATCATATTGGACAACACTTAATAGTTTCATTACACCAGTAAAAGCTGCCAAAATACCTAAAACTAATCTAAAATGATTAGTTTCAAAAAAAGGTTGGGTCTTTGGTTCAGACTTCGATAAAGGAGGTGTAAAAACCAAAACTAAACCTGAAATCACATTAAGTAAAACTGATAGAAAATAAAACTGGAGCATTTGCGAGCCTCTTTTACTTTTTTTGTACAGATGTATTTAACACAATTGTCTCTTGTAACATAGATACCGTAACATCTATAAATACTATATCATAATCAGGAAATGTTGTCCTTATAAAAAGTTGATTTTCTTGGTAGTTTTCCTGATTATGATATAGTATTTATAGA
>CALNCH010000207.1 GCA_937875245.1 uncultured Spirochaetaceae bacterium | reverse complement strand
TTGTAAAATTATAAGAACTAATGAGTTAAATATCCATTCTATAAACCTATGTTTTTACATCTCAAAATCTGTTATTTTTCAATTTCTAAACAAATATTTTTTTAAAATTAATAAATAATTTATATTTTCGTTTTGTTGTTAGTATAAATGCTTCACTCAATACAGCTTTATTATGAAAAGTAAAGACATGTCTTTATCTGTTATAAATAAAATTGAAGCAGAACTAGAACAACTCTTCGAGAACCCCACTATAGTCATAGACATCGAAGACGAAATCCTCCTGGATACAGATGTTTGTAGAATCTTCAAAATATCCACAAAAACCCTCAGGAGGCGGTGCCTAAACGGAGAATTCCCTTACTTCAAATTAGGAGGTACATACTACTACAGCAAATACCAACTTTACTACCACGTCCTCAGAAAACAACTCCAAGAATAGTTTTCTCGCTTCCATCTACTGCCGTTCTCTTTTTTTCATGCGTTTTCCAATTCCAAACATCCTAGTCAGTAACGGCTCAGATACGGCTATACCCCTACCAAACCCTTAAGAAACCCCCACCAAACCCCTACCAAACCCCTAAGAAACCCCTAACAAAGTAACTTTTCTTAGCACACCTAAATCTCCAAAAGCCTTACTGGCTTCAGGCAATTTCTCTGTTTTTTCAAAGTGGACAATTTTAGACAATTTTGGAACTTTGTTTCGCCCTTTCCATTTCTCTTGATCTTTGCGGCATATTAATCCTCAAAAACTTTAAAAAATGGGCAAAATAACTGATAGTTCCATTCTTGCTGGTAGTAAAGGCAGAACGGGTAGAATCGTGGTAAAAAACCGTAAAGGTTTTGAGTTTTCAAGTATCAGACCAACAAGGCACAAGCCTGATACGTCAGAAAACCAATTGTTAATTCGTAATCGTTGGAGGGATGCTTCCAAGTTTATGGAATCCTACAAGGAGTATGCTTGTCACTACTTCGGTAAGTGGATAGGGCTAAAGTCTCCTTACAACATGGCGACGGTCAACATCTTAGAGAGTATCCATATAGATACCACTGAAAAGATTGTTACCAGAGATTTCCATCAAATAGCTTTCTCTAAGGGTAGTCTTGCGGGGCTTTATCTCAAGTCTGTAGAGAAGTTATCAGCACAAGAAATCGAGGTAAGTTGGTTCGATAACTCTTCGGGTATTGCAGAGCGTCAAGCGGATAAACTGCAAATACTTGTGGCTCTCGAAGACAGTTACGAATCGACTTTCATCCCGGATGTAGCCAATCGAGAGGAGCTAAAATGTAAGGTACAAATCCCTTTCAATTACCAGAA
>CALNCH010000206.1 GCA_937875245.1 uncultured Spirochaetaceae bacterium | reverse complement strand
TTGGTTCGGTAAGTATTTCAATATGTTTTTTTGCCATAGCAATTTTTTTTGTTTTAGTAAAAAAATGCCCACTAAAAACAATGTATAATATCATTCCAACAAAGGGTAAAAAGGTTAGCATTAATACCCAGGCAAAACGGCGAGAAGATTCCTTTCTTTCAAAAAATAAGACAAAATTAATAAAAAGAAAATTAATAATAACACAGGCTAAAACAAAAACGATTACTATATGACTCATTCACTCCATGATAATGGCAAAAGATAAAAAAAGCTATTCATTAACTACTAAATCATGTTCTAAAAAACTGTAGTATTCATTTTTAGTTATAATTATATGGTCTAATACTTGAATACCAACTAATCTTCCAACATTGCATAATCGTTCTGTTGTCTCGATGTCTTCTTGAGAAGGATATGGGGTATTGGATGGATGGTTGTGGGATAAAATAATTGCGGAGGCGTGGGTTACAATAGGACCTGCAAATATATCTCGGGGATGAATATACACTTTATTTAAGGTGCCAATATACACTGTTTTTGTTTCAATAATTTCGTTAGCTCCATTGAGGGAAGTACAGATAAAATGTTCTTGTTTTTCAAGACTGTAATGTTGTAATAAAGGTAAGATATCTTTTGGATTTTTTATATGCATACTTTGATTACTATAAAACCTGCGTCCTAATTCCATAGCGGCTATAAAAACCGAAGCTCTTGCGAGTCCAATGCCTTTTATATGCAATAATTTGTCTAATCGACTTTCAGGATCTTCTATTTGTAAAACAGTAAGTACTTTGGCGGCTAGTTTTTCAATTGACATTTCTTTAGTACCACTTCCCAATAACAGTGCAACTAAATCATTGTTACCTAAGAATTGCGCACCTTTTTCCAAAATCTGTTCTCTATAGTCTGGTCGTAAAGCAGGGATTTTTGTTTCTTTGGTTATTTTATAAGTATTTGTGTCCATATTGTTTCCTCTACTATATAAAAGGTTTGCATCTCTCGTTTAACAGATTTGTTGCCTTGTTTTTTTTAAGAAAACAAGCTACCTTGGCTATATGAAGCTCTCAAACTCTATTTTTTTCTTTTTCTCATTTTTTACGGTATTGTTTATTACTTCTTGTCTTTCAACTACTTCGAAAGATACCCTGCTTCCAGAAGCGGTTTATCAAGAAAGTTCTGTATTTATTACAGGTAAACCTATAAAATCTTCCACACAACTGTATCAATTTTTTATGGCACAGAACCCTTCTGGTAATGAAGATAAAGTTATATTAATGGCAGCATTATATGTATCAGAATGTGCCATAGAAGGGGTAAATTCTGATATTGCCTTTGTGCAAATGTGTTTAGAAACGGGGTTTTTGAGATTTGGTGGATTAGTAACAGAAGATATGAATAATTTTTGTGGCTTAGGTGCTATTGACGAAAGTCAAAGGGGCAATAGTTTTGCTACTGTAAAGGAGGGAATTAGAGCTCATGTTCAGCATTTGAAAGGGTACGGAACTGACTCTCCCTTGGTTCAAGAGTGCATTGACCCTCGTTATAAATGGATAAATCCTAAAGGAAAATCTCCCACTATTTTTGGACTTGCAGGCACTTGGGCCGCTGATAAGGCATATGGAGATAAACTCTATGCTCTTATTCAGCGTCTAGGATGGTTTTAAGTTTACTTACCCAATTTTTGTGCCAAAGAAATCACCGTCATCAAGAATAGTTCTAATATTTTTAATGTCTTTTCCTCCAGCACAAATAACGGAGATACTGTTTTCTGATGCTTTTTTGCTTGCAATAGGGTCAAAGGGGCAATTTTTACCAGGAACCCATTCATCACCTACCATTTTTCTAAAATCAGCCCAAGAAATAGAGTCTAATGGTTTTGCATCAGGGTTCTTACGAGGATCGTCAGTGTATACTTTTTCAATATTAGATAAATTAACAACGGTTTTTGCACCAAATTGTTCGGCTAAATATATAGCATCGGTATCTGTAGAAAAACCAGGTTTCCAACCAGCTGCTACTAAAATTCTTCCAGTAAATTCGGTTACTGTAGTAGGATTTGTTACTACTTCTTGGGGGCAAATATCTGCAAAAGTAGCTCTGAGAAGTTGAGCATTTAATCTGGTGGCCATAATACCAATCCAGTCTGCTTCATTGTTGTTGTATGCGACTTCTCCAGTAATTGTTTTATAGGCATTTTGATATACACGAGCCGGAGATCCACCACCAACAACTAATATCAACTTACGTGTTTCATCTACAGCAAGCCATTCTCGAACCATTTGTGAAAATGCCTTTAAAAATGCTGTATCAGGGGCATCTGGTACTACAATTGAACCGCCAACAGACAATACTTTTACCATTTTTTTTCCTCTAAAAAGCTGAAATTTTCAGCCCTAAATTCGCCA
>CALNCH010000205.1 GCA_937875245.1 uncultured Spirochaetaceae bacterium | reverse complement strand
ACATGCTAAAAAAAGATAAACCATTTACCTTAATCGACACCCACGCAGGTGCTGGTATATATTCTTTAGATGATGAGAGAGCCCTGCAAACAGGTGAAACAGCAGACGGAATACTGAAATTGATGTCTAGTACCCTGACAACGGCAGAAGAGGGACAAGACTCCCTATTTTTGCCTCAGGTTCCTGATTCGTTAAAACCCTATCTTTCATTAGTAAACCTATATATAAAAGAGAATCGATATCCAGGATCTCCTGAAATAATGCGTTCTTTTCTAAGAAAAGAGGACAGACTTCTGTTAATGGAGCTTCATAACAATGAAATTGAGGTCTTAAAAACCAACATGAAAAGAGGTTGTTTAGGACTGCGAAATAGAGATGAAAACCAAAAATATGGTGGATTTGATAAAAGAATTGGAATTCATCATCGTAATGCCTATGAAGGCTTAAAAGCATTGTGTCCTCCAACTCCAAGGCGAGGGGTTTTGTTAATGGATCCCAGTTATGAAATTGATGAAGATTATGAATCTGTAGCTAGAAGTTTGGTTGATTGTCACAAGAGGTGGAGTGTCGGGATTGTAATGCTATGGTACCCTTTGTTAAAACACCGAGAAACTGAGTTGGCAATTATGAAAAGTGCTATAAAAGATGCTGCCTTTTTATCTAAAAGTGAAGTTTTAGTTAGAGAATTACTAATTGATAATCCAGATAAAGAAATGGGTTTATATGGTTCTGGCATGCTCATCGTGAATCCACCTTGGCATTTGGATGAACAGTTAACAGAAGTGATTTCTTTTATTGAACCACTTCTAAAAATCTTTTAGTAACCCTAATTCTTCCCATCGGCTATATTTATTTTCTAAAAGAGGTTGTAGTTCATTATATTCTTTGCCGTGATTCGCGAGTTTTGTTCTGTCTTTTTCTCCCCCTGCAAGCAAGGATTCCAGTTCTTCTTTTCGGCTTTCCATCTCAAAAATTTCTTCTTCGATTTTTTCAAACTCTTTTTGCTCTTTGAAGGTTCTTTTTCGTTCTAGGTCTTGTTCTTTTTCTTGGGCCCTTGCCCCACTGGCATTTTTCTGTTTCTCTGCTTCTCTATCAGCTTTCTTTTTATCTTCTGCTCTTTTTTCTTCAATTTGTTGTTCTTTGCGCTCTTCTATGTATTGAGAACATTTTCCAACATAACCAGAAACTGAGCCATCATTTTCTAAAATAAAAAGAGTGTCCGCAACTTTATCCATAAAATATCGATCGTGGGAGACCACTAAAAGACAGCCCTTATATCCTTCCAAGAAAGATTCCAAAATTGACATAGTAAAAATGTCAAAGTCGTTAGTTGGTTCGTCTAGTACTAAAAAGTTAGGGTTATTCATAAGTAAACGTACTAGATAAAGCCGTTTTCGTTCTCCCCCAGATAAAGTTGATACAGTAGAATATTGTATTTTCCCTTCAAAGCCAAATTGTTCCAATAACTGGGAGGCACTAAGGGTTTTTCCATTATTCATGAGTATTACTTCTGCTGCTTCTTTAATATATTCTAAAACAGTGAGATTTGTATTTTCAAAGGTGGGGTTTTGATTATAGTAGGCAATTACGGTGTTCTCCCCTTTTACTATTGTTCCACTATCAGGGGACAAATTCCCTGTAATAATGTTTAGTAATGTGGATTTGCCCGTACCGTTATCACCAAAAATACCTATCTTTTCTCCCTTATTAAAAACATAAGAAAAGTTGTCTAAAACGGGAGTTACTTCTTTGGTGGAAACACTATTTCCTTTTGGATAATTTTTTGATATATGTTCCAGTTCTAAAATCTTTCCACCTAAGCGTCGGCCGGCGACTTCAAAGCTAAACCCTTTTTCTTTTTGAAACTTTTCTCTGTTTATCATTCGATGGATATTATCAACTCGTGCTCTGGCTTTTGTTCCTCGGGCACAAGGGCCTCTCATCAACCAATCACGTTCTGTTCGTAAAACAGATTCAATTCTTCTGTCTGTATTTGCTTCTATTTCTGCTTCTATTTCTTTCTTTTCTAGGTAGGTAGAGTAATTTCCCTGATACAGTTTAATACGTTCGTAAATATTGTTACAAACAGTATCCAAAAAGTATCTGTCGTGGGTTACCATAAGTACAGATTTGTCTGTATTACGAAGATATTCTTCAAGCCACCCAATAGTGGTGATGTCCAAATGGTTTGTAGGTTCATCTAACAAAAGAAGTTGAGAATCTTCTACTAAAACTTGAGCTAGGGCTACTTTTTTTAACATACCTCCAGACAAGGATTTCATCTGACCACTCATATCTGCTATACCTAGAATATGTAAAATCGAACGAACGTCATTTTCATAATTCCACAAATCTTTATCTGTCATTTCTTGGGTAAGAAGGTCTAAC
>CALNCH010000204.1 GCA_937875245.1 uncultured Spirochaetaceae bacterium | reverse complement strand
AAATGGAAGGCCTTTTTAAAGCTGCATCCCGAGCATTAAGGCAGGCAGTAGAAATTGATCCCCGTCGAAAGGGAGCAATTCCTTCTACCAAAGGTGTAATTGTATAGGTTAGATATAATATTTAACTTCTTTTTGTTCAATCATATGTTGTTTAGAGGCAATGTAATAAGCACAGAACATATTACAAGCAGCATCAATAGTAGCCGCATAGGCGCAGATTATTGGTGCTGCTGGTTTTAATAACAAATAACCTGCTTCAAAACCTCGTCCGTAAAGGGTGCATAAGATAGTAAGGGCAATGTAAGGCCCTCCTGTGGGTAAAGCACCAAGCAAGAAAGAAATTCCAAAGGCATAACCTGCAATCCACATAACATCAGAAAAAGAAATGCCTAAACTTGAATAGGAACGTAAAATTACTACAAAAGAAATGGTAATGGTCATTGCAGCACCACTTCTGAAGAAAGTAGATAAAATAGGTAATGTGATAACGTTAGAACGACGTCTAATTCCTAAACTTTCTTTGGCATGTCGTAAGTTTGCTGGTAGGGTAAAGTTAGAATCACCAGAGAAAAAGGCGGTTAAAAGAGAGGTTATACTGGCGTATAAGACTTTATAAGGATGCAGTTCTTTACAAACCAATTTAAGTAAAAGGGGTAATATAATTCCTATTACTAATAATAATTCAATGGTAAGCATTAAAATCAAAGAATTGTAAACTCCAGATTTTATTACATTAATAAAGGTAAGGGTCCAAGTACAAGAAATTGCTATCATACCAATAGCTAAAGCATCAGTAAAAAAAGATAATATTAAATAACTAGTTTTTGACAGTGAATCAAATAAAGTAAAAGCTGGTTTTGATTTTAATTTGTCAGAGGCAAAGCCTGCTCCAGCAAATCCTGCAAAAACGTATAAAGGTAATAAAAAAGAGCCATCCTTTAATGCTCCAAACCCATTGTAAGGAAACAAAGATAAAAGTTTTTGTGGAATATCCAAAGATACGGTTTGATTAACTTTTTCCACAGAAATAGGAATACGAGGTAGTTTGATAAGGAGGGCAGAACCTAATCCAATAACTACTAAAAGAGCTGTTACACAAAGGCCGGTTAATCCAATTCTAACAACTGTTTTCATCAATTTGCCGGAATCCCTTATTTCGCAAACTGCTACAGTCATACTAAAAAACAACAAGGGTAATAAAAAGTATCGCCCAGCACGTAAAGAAAGTTCTGTAAAAAACTGTAAAAGATTTGAAGCAGTTACAGAAGTAAAAGGAATTATAATTGCCATTAAAATTCCAAGAGTAACGCCTAAAAGGTATTTAATCCAAATTTTCATGGGGTAAGGATACCAGATTGAAAGGCTACCGGTCAATGATTTATATTTCTTCGTTGCAATCTTCTTTCATGAAGTGATATACTGGTAAAATGATAAAAACCCTTTTAGTTGTTGGAAAAGAATACTCCCAAGATCCTGAATTTGTTAATTCTGCAGTTGACGAGGGAAAAATTGTAGTTTCTGCTACAAATATAGAAGATACGGAAATTTTAAGGCCAAAAGCTCCTTCTATGAGTTTTTTGTGGCATCCTTCTTCACCTGTATCTGCTCGTTCTATGGTATTAAAAACAGAAACAGCTTTAGAGTCTTTGGATTGTGGTATTTTGTTTTTTGATACGTATTCCTTTATTCAAGAATATGAAAAACTTACGGCTGATGTATTAGCACGTGGTGTTGATAATATGTTCTTAGGATACTCCTATGTTACCGCAGAATTATACAATCGATTTGTATTAAAAGAAAAAGGTGTTCTTTGTTATGTACTAAATAGCAGCCCCTCTTTTCTTTCAATAACAAAAAATAATTCAAAGGCTGTTCAGGGAATAAAAAAAGCCAGTCCCTTTGTTTCTGCTATGGAAGCAGCATTTAAAACCTTCGCAGAAAATTGTGCAGCTCAATTTTCAACTGCTAAAATTCCCGTTCTTCTTGTAGAAAATAATACAGAACATGATGTTTCATTGGGATCTTGGTTATTCCCATATTTAGAAGATTTTGCAGATAATTTTACCCAAAAGAAAAGTAAAAATTCTTTTCAATGGGTTGAAAAAGGGGCAAAATTATCATCAGGTAAACTTTTTAGGAATTAAATATGAATTTTGATACAATTTACGATATGTTTTTTGGTGTAAATATTACATGGTATGCTTGTTTAGTACGAATTATCTGTAGTTTTTTATCGGGGGCTATTCTGGGAATTGAACGAAAAATGCGACAACAAACAGTTGGAATTCGTACTCTTGTCCTTATTTGTGTTTCATCATGTCTGTTAATGATTTTATCTGTTTTTGTTTCTACAAACCTTGCTCCTGAAGGGAAAGGGGATCCTGCTCGAATTGCAGCTCAAGTTGTTTCTGGTATTGGATTCTTAGGCGGTGGTACTATTCTTCGCCAAGGACTTAATGTAAAAGGATTAACTTCCTCTGCAATTATTTGGGTATCCGCAGCACTAGGGTTGGCAATAGGAGCTGGGATGGTGCTTCCTGCAATGATGACTCTTTTTATTTGTGTAGTTGCTTTAGTGTATATCGAAAAACTTGAAGACAAGTATTTTCCAGCTGAATTAACAAAAAAACTCTATTTAGTTTTTGATAATAACAAAGTAAGTTTTGAAGATCTTAGCAAGATTATTACTTCTTTTGGTTTATATATAATTAATACTGATGTTACCCGACTTATGGGTCAAAAGCATCTTAGCATTACTTTTTCTGTAAAAGCACCACCAACAGTAGATGTAGTTGAGCTAGTAAATCAAATAAAACAAATTGGTCGGCTTGAAGAATTTCGGCTTACAGACTAAAATATACTGTTATGCAACCAAATAATCCTCTAATTGTTCAAAGTGATAAAACCCTGCTTTTGGATGTTCATGCCGAAAAAGCAGATGACTGTAGATCAGCTTTAGTTCCTTTTGCGGAATTAGAGCGTTCACCAGAACATTTACATACATATCGATTAACTCCTCTTTCTTTGTGGAATGCCTGTAGTGCAGGATTAACTTCCGAAGATGTCATTCAAGTACTACATACCTATGCCCGTTTTGATGTTCCACAAGTAATAACAGCTTGGATAACAGAAGTTGTTCAACGTTTTGGAAAATTACAGTTAGTACCAGATGACACAGTGGACAGCACTTCAGGAGAAGAGTTTTTACTTCTGGTAACTGATGAAGCCATGGTTTATAAAGAAATCGAGGCAAGTAGAGCATTAAGGCAGTATTTAGCTCCGTTACCAGATCGACTTGGTTTTCGATTATTACTCACTAATCGAGGGACAATCAAGCAAGAATTGTTAAAACTTAGCTGGCCGGTAAAAGATATGGTTCCCTTGCAAGATGGGGAACCTTTAGAGATTTCATTGCGAGAAACAACTGTTTCGGGGAAACCTCTTACTGTCCGTAATTATCAGAAAAATGCAGCAGAAGCGTTAATTGGAGATAAAGGTCCAGGTACTGGATTTGGTACCATAGTTCTTCCTTGCGGGGCAGGTAAAACCATAGTGGGAATGGCCATTATGGATGCCTTAAAAACCAATACATTAGTTCTTACCACAAATATTTCTGCTGTACACCAGTGGATTGAAGAATTGGTTGATAAAACCAGTATAACTCGCGATCAGATTGGAGAATACACTGGAGAAGAAAAACAAATTCGCCCAGTTACGGTGGCAACATATCAAGTTCTTACTTGGCGGCCAGAAAAAGAAGGGCCCTATCCTCATTTTCAATTATTTCGAGAACGAGCTTGGGGCTTAATCATTTATGATGAAGTACACCTCTTACCTGCTCCTGTTTTCAGAGTTACTGCAGAGTTACAAGCTGTTAGACGTGTTGGTCTTACCGCAACTCTGGTTCGTGAAGATCACTGCGAAGGCTATGTTTTTAGTCTAGTTGGTCCTAAACGTTATGATGTACCTTGGAAACCGGTTGGATTGCAGAAGCAGAATGTGTAGAAGTACGATTGGATATTTCTCCAGAAAAAGAAATTGAATATGCGGTGGCAGATTTACGAAAAAAACATCGTATTGCCAGTGAAAATCCTGCAAAAGTACTGGTAGTAAAAGGTTTGGTAGAGCGTTTTTCTCAAGACAGGATATTGATAATTGGTCAATATTTAGAGCAATTACATGAGATAGCCACTTTGTTACAAGTACCTATTATTACGGGAAAAACTTCAAATTCTGATAGAGATATTATTTACAATGATTTTAGAGCTGGAAAATTGCGAGTTCTAGTTGTTTCAAAAGTTGCAAATTTTGCTATCGATTTACCAGATGCGTCTATGGCCATACAAATTTCAGGGACTTTTGGGAGTCGTCAGGAAGAAGCCCAGCGATTGGGAAGAATTTTACGACCTAAAGAACGAGTTTCCCGATTTATTACTCTCATTACCAGAAATACCGTTGAAGAAGAATTTGGTAGTAATCGTCAAAAGTTTTTAGCGGAGCAAGGATATGCGTATCGTATGGTTCGATCTATAGATGAAATACCAGACTTAGAGTCCGATTGTCAGGGGAATATATAACATGGCCATCTCATCATCCCAAAAAGCATCTGTTGCAGAAATTGTACAATGGCGAGAGTCAGTTGCAACTTTACCAGATACTCATTTTTTTGAGATTATTCGTATGTATTTGGGAGAAGTAAAAACTCCATATAACAAACAAAAACTTATTGAAGAATTAAGTAGTTTTCTTCGTCGAGAAGAGAACAAAAAAGTAATTATTTCCCTTTTATCTGAACAAGATATTGTTTTACTAACGGGAGTTTTATGTGTTCCTTTTCCTTCACAAGAAAAACTGAGTATGTTTTTTTCCTCGGATTTTACTTATGGAGATTTATATGAAAAATTACTAAATTTAGAAGAAAGATTATTACTATATCGATATCAAGAAGAAAAAACGGGAAAATGGTGTTTTGCTATTAATCCTTTGTTAAAAGCAGATATAGAACCCTTAACAAAGCTTTCACTTTTGTTTCCTTTACCGTCACCTGATACTGAAGAATTAAACTCTTCTATAGG
>CALNCH010000203.1 GCA_937875245.1 uncultured Spirochaetaceae bacterium | reverse complement strand
CACCTGCCCTGAAAAATAAAAAAACTTTAGGCATAACACTTTCAATTTTCATGCCCTTATTAATTGGATTTACTAGAATCTATTTAGGAGTACATTTTCCAACGGATGTATTTTTAGGCTTAATTTTAGGCTATCTTTTTTCAATAGGTGCTATTCTTTTTACCAGTGATATGTCTTTACAATATAATAAATTACCACGTATTTTTAAAATTCTTTGTTTCGCTCTTATAGCCTTTGTTTGCAATTATTTTTCCCCAGCAGACACATCAATAAATGGTGGATTTTTTGGATTTGGACTAGGGTATGTTTTTTTAAACGAAAAATCTACTTTTGAAGGAAAAAATGGAAAATGGTGGCAAAAAGCGTTACGCCTTCTTCTTGGAATAGGGATACTAGGAGTAACTTATATAGGCTTAAAATTAATTGGCCCTGGAGCAGAAAGTAATTACTATCAGATGTACCGATTTTTCCGCTACTGTGTCATAGGTCTTTTAGGCAGTTTTGTGTTACCTGTTTTTTTTGTAGCACTCCGTCTCGTTCCTGAGAAATCAAATTCAGAATCAAAGGAAGCGGTCTAATGTCATATACACCAGAAGAACCAATTGCGGCCATTGCTACAGCCTTAGCCCCCTCTGCACTGGGAATAATTCGAGTATCCGGGACAAACTGTATCACTTTAGTATCCAATGTTTTTTCTCGTCCCAAGGCCTTACTTCATGCAGAAGGAAATACTATGGTTTATGGCTGGATAATTGATCCATCTGATAATAAAGAAAAAATTGATGAAGTAATGCTAGGAGTATACCGTAACCCAAAAAGCTTTACTGGGGAAGACATGGTAGAAATATTTTGTCATGGTGGAACTTCTCCTGTATTGGCAATTTATAACCTTTTAATTTCAAATGGATTTCGGCCCGCCGAAAAAGGAGAATACTCTTTTAGAGCTTTTATTAATGGGAAAACAGACTTAACTAAAGCAGAAGCGGTTCGAGAAATTATTGATTCAAAAACTGATGCTGGTAGACAAAGAGCTGCAGGAAGGCTCTCCGGTTCTCTTTTTACCGAAATTGATAACATCAAGCAAATGCTCATTAGTACCCTGGCAGAAATCGAAGCAGAAATTGAATATCCAGAAGACGAAGAAGCAATTGCAGATTCCTACAATCCTGAACACTTACTTGAAGCACAAAAAGAGCTTATTTCTTTGGCATCAACTTGGGACTGCGAAAAGCTATATCAAGACGGTGCAAAAATCGTTTTATGTGGTGCCACAAATGCTGGTAAATCAAGCCTTTTTAATATCATGTTAAAAGAAGAGCGTTCTATTGTTTCTGATATTCATGGAACCACCCGAGATTGGATTGAAAGCTGGATTTCCTTTGATGGTGTACCTGCCCGACTTTTTGACACAGCTGGATTAAGAGAAACCGAAGATACTGTTGAACAGATAGGTGTAGAAAGAACTTTGGAATTAACTGAAGATGCAGATTTAATTCTATATCTTATTGATTCCACTAAAGGTCCTTCCAAAGATGATGAGCAAATGATTACTAAATTATTGCAAAAAAACAGCAATACTCCCGTAATTCTTGCATGGAACAAAATT
>CALNCH010000202.1 GCA_937875245.1 uncultured Spirochaetaceae bacterium | reverse complement strand
AAAATATTCTTCTGCAAATTGTTTATTATCGGCAGTTTCTAGAGCATCGCAAGTTGCTTCATATTCTTTTATTATAGAAAGTTTTGGACTTTCAGATTTAAATATATGCTCTGTTATAGTGTGTTCAGGATTGTATTCTGGATTTTGTGATAGATAAGATACTCCAATATTTTGATTTGTTACGATGGTTCCTTCTGTTGGAGGTAGGACTCCTGCAATGCAACTAAGGAGTGTACTTTTTCCACAACCATTTCGGCCAATAAGAGCTATTTTATCCCCTTGATTTATACCAAAGGTAACATTTGTAAAAAGGGGGGCTTCACGTCCTATCCGAGATACTGAGTTTATGGAGAGATAATTCATGGCTGGAGTATATCAGAAATCATTGATTTACACAGCGTGCAATATAATATTTCTGGTTGTATAGGTTTAGTTAAATGAGCGGTCATTCCTGATAACAGAGACTTTTGTACGTCTTCGTCAAAGGTATTTGCTGTCATAGCAATGATTGGTAATGTTTGAATGTCCTCTCTGTCTAAACTTTTAATAATTTTTGTTGCTTCTAACCCATCCATAACAGGCATTCGTATGTCCATTAAAATGGCATCAAAGTAATGAGCAGGACTTTTTTCATACATTTCTACAGCTTGTTCACCATTTTCAGCGACTTCAACAAGTAAGCCTTTTTTTTCTAATATATTTTTTGCTATTTCTCTGTTAATTTGGTGATCTTCAACCAATAAGATTCTCTTACCTTTTAATTTCGTATCTGAATTTTCATATTCAGTAACTTGGTAATGATAATTGTCTTGTATGCTCTGTATTGAATAACGGTAAGGTTCTAGTTCTAGTACTACAGTAAAAGTTGTACCTTGGTCATAAACACTGTCAACCGTAATCGTTCCATTCATCAAATCAATAATGTTTTTACAAATTGAAAGGCCTAACCCTGTTCCAGCGTCATTTTTTGATTCATGTCTATTTTCTTGTGCAAAGGGTTGGAATATTGTTTCCATAAAGCTTTTACTCATACCAATGCCAGTGTCTGCAATAGTAAAAACTAATCGATAGGTTCCAAAAATGGTAGTAGACTGATTAACAGTAAAGTTAACAGAACCCCCTGGGGGAGTAAATTTAATAGCATTATTAATAAGATTAATTAATACTCGTTGTAAATGCATTTTGTCAGATAAAACAACGGTAGATGTACATTCTGAAAAACATGATTGATATAGGATGTCTTTTGCTTTTGCTAATTCTTTTATTACAAGATTGATATCACTAAGTAAGTTGCCAATATGCACAGGTTCTTTTTGAATTCGTAGTTTACCATTTTCAATTCTGGACATATCTAAAATATCATTAATTAAGCCTAATAAATATTCAGAAGCAGAATTGATTTTATGGAGATATTCAATGGTTTCAGGGGGATTGTTCTTTACCTCTTTTGCTAAAAGTGCCATTCCTGCAATAGCATTCATAGGGGTTCGTATTTCATGGCTCATGTTGCTTTTATTTCCATTTTAGTTTTGCAAGCAATTTTATAATAGATATATAAGAAGGTAGCAACGGCTACCAATAGAAGGGCTACTATCAACAGATACATTTTCAGCATAATTTCATTATGTCAGTATTAGTTGATTTGGTCAATCATTAATGGCACTCTAAAAGACTTTTTAAATCTATGTATAGTAAAGAATTGTAAATTATATTTTTCCGCTTACGAAACAAGAGTATGGATACCGGATGTAAGAATTTTTTTGATAAAAATTTGACTTATTACTCTTTTTTTACTTTTAGCTAGTTTGCGATAAAAGCCGGGTGTGTTATACTTTTTTGCTATGGAGTAAAAATTATGGAGCGAAGAGATAAAGTAAATTACTATTTAGATTTAGCAGAAATGGTGAGTCAGCGAAGTACTTGTTTACGAAGACGATATGGTGCAGTTATTGTAAAAAATGATGAAGTTATTTCTACCGGGTATGTAGGTGCTCCAAGAGGCCGGAAAAATTGTACGGATTTAGGTTATTGTGTACGGGAGAAATTACAGATTCCTCGTGGAGAACGCTACGAATTATGTCGTTCGGTTCATGCAGAAGCAAATGCTATTATCAGTTGTTCCCGAGATAAAATGTTAGGTTCTTCTTTATATTTAGCGGGAACAGAAGTTAAAACAGGGGAATATGTTCAAAATGGTTCTTGCTGTTCTATGTGCAAGCGAATGGTAATAAATGCAGGAATTGAGTTTGTATATGTTCGGGATGATAAAGATCAATACCGAAAAATTAGTGTATCTGATTGGATTGAGGATGATGAATCTCTGGAAGGAAAAAAAGGATATTAATTTCTCCTTTTTTTCCACGTCCAGCTAGCAATAGGTGCTGTTTTTATTCATAACACTATTATTTTCCAAAAATAGCTTTGTCTTTTCTCCAAGTGGTGGGGTTTCCAGGACCTACCCATTTGTTCAAAGGAAAGGATCCTGACAGACTTTGGCTGATAAATCTTTTAGCAAGGACTACTGCATCATAGGTTGAAAGACCTTGTGCAAGTCCTGCCGTAATTGCCGCCGCTGTTGTGCATCCAGCTCCGTGGGTCCAATTTGTTTGGTACAAAGGCTCTTCAAGTACAATACAACCAGTATTATCGCAATACACGTCTTTTGCTAAATAGGATTTACTAGCTTCTGAAAGTTTGTTTCCACCTTTCATGTATACAGATTTTGCTCCTTTTTGTAACAAAATCTGTGCAACTTCTTTCATTTCTTCAATAGTAGTAGGTTCTTTTGTTCCTGCTAATTGGCCTGCTTCAAAAAGGTTTGGGGTAATAATCTTTGCTAAGGGTAATAAGATTTTTTCTACGGCAGTATTAAGTTCTGGATGCAAGGCTTCTCCTGCTCCTTTGCACACCATAACAGGATCTAAAACGTAGTTTTCAACATAATATTTTGAAATATATTCTCCGGCTAACTTAACTGCATATTCTGTTCCCAACATTCCGGTTTTAACTGCAACAGGTCCTATTCCCTTAAAAATAGTTTCTAATTGAGCTTTTAATGCTTCTTCATTTATAGGAAAAACATCATGGCTCCAATTATTATTTGGATTCATGGTAGCAATTACTGTTATCGCTGTCATGCCATATAATCCATATTCAGCAAAGGTTTTTAAATCTGCTTCCAATCCTGCTCCACCAGAAGCATCAGAGCCTGCTATAGTAGCTACTTTAATCATATCTGTATTCATTGTGATTCTCCTGATACAAATATATCTATTGCTGTCGGCTTGTTAAAGTAACAGATTTATGATTTTTTATGGGTACAGATTTTTTGTTGGGGGAACAAAAAAATACTTTCCTACTAACTTGAGTAGTATTAGTATTTAATCTTGAATTTTTTTCGTACAGGTTCGCTAGTAATGTCACAACCCAGTTTTTTAAAAATCTTTGTATCAACTTCTGAAAGCATAACTGTAGTATGAACTTGGCATCCAGACAGTTTTGGCAATTGTTCTAGGGCTTTTTTTGCATTTTCTTCTGTACAGGACAGCATAGAAAGGGCCACTAAAACTTCGTCAGTATGTAAGCGAGGATTTTGTCCATGTAAATAATTGACCTTAGTCATTTGTATTGGTTCGATTGTAGAAGAGGGGATTATATGTACATTGTGATTTATACCTGCTAAGTGTTTAAGTGCATTCAATAATAATGCAGCACTAGCCCCTAATAATTCTGAGGTTTTAGAAGTAATAATAGTACCATCAGTTAGTTGAATTGCTTCAGCTGGAGAATCTTCCTTTGCGGCTCTCTGTTTTGCAGCCACGGTTACTTCTCTAATATCAGTAGTGATTTTAGATTGTTGCATTAATAACTCTAATTTATATACTTCATTGTCTGCAGGTTCACTATTTGCTAATTTATTTAAAGCTCCATAATAGCGACGAATTATCTCTTGGTGGGAAGCTTCTCTACAGACATCGTCATCAATAATACAATTTCCTACCATGTTAACGCCCATATCCGTAGGTGATTTATAAGGATTTTCTCCGTAAATACCTTCAAAAATTGCATGTAAAACAGGAAATATTTCTATATCACGATTGTAATTAACTGTTGTTTCTCCATAAGCTTCTAAATGAAAAGGATCAATCATATTTACATCGTTAAGATCTGCAGTTGCGGCTTCATAAGCCACGTTTACAGGGTGTTTTAAAGGTAAATTCCAAATGGGGAAGGTCTCAAATTTCGCATAACCAGCTTTAATTCCCCGTTTATTATCTTGATATAATTGAGAAAGGCAAGTTGCCATTTTACCACTTCCAGGTCCAGGAGCGGTAATTACAACTAAGGGACGAGTTGTTTCAATGTAATCGTTTTTTCCAAAGCCTTCATCACTGTTAATTAAGCGGATATTAGAGGGGTACCCTTCGATAATGTAGTGGAAGTAGGTTTTAATCTGCATTTTTTCCAGTTTTGCTTTAAATTGATCAACCGCAGTTTGTCCTGCATAATGGGTAATGACAACGCTACCTACAAATAATCCAACATTGGTAAATTCGTCTCGTAGGCGTATAACATCCATATCGTAAGTAATGCCCAGATCCCCTCGAACCTTGTTTTTTTCTATATCTTCTGCACTGATAACAATAACAATTTCTGCATACTCAGAAAGTTGTAGTAACATTTGAAGTTTACTGTCAGGCTGAAAACCGGGTAATACCCGAGCAGCGTGGAAATCATCAAAAAGTTTTCCTCCAAATTCCAAGTAAAGCTTGTTGCCGAACTGTGCAATCCTTTCTTTTATGTGCTCAGATTGTATTTTTAAGTATTTATTGTTATCAAATCCTAATTTCATTCTTTATCCTCTGTTCCAGTTTACCATATTTTCCAAGGAACCCTCAAGTGAACACTGGAAAATTATCAGCAGAGAATGGTATAATTAGGCATGAACACAAATTTGATAATTGGATTATTACTTCCTTTTTTGGGAACAACCCTTGGTTCTGCTATGGTATTTTTTCTTAAAAAAGATATGAGGCCGGGAGTTCAAAAATTTCTGTTGGGTTTTGCTGCAGGAGTAATGATTGCAGCATCTGTTTGGTCTTTATTAATTCCTGCCTTACAAATGACGACGGAATCTGCAGGATCTGCATCTCTTTTAGGAAAGGCGAGCTGGATTCCTGCTGCAGGGGGTTTTTTATTAGGTATTTTCTTTTTATTACTGATGGACACTGTTATACCTCACCTCCATACAAATTCCACACACCCAGAAGGACCTGCTCAACAAACCGCTACCCTTGCAAAATCAACTATGCTAGTTTTAGCAGTTACTTTGCATAATATTCCAGAAGGCATGGCAGTTGGTGTTGTTTTTGCTTCCATGATTTCCGCAGGAGAATTAGGGGCTGCAGGTACTGTTTCCTTAGCGGCGGCAATGACTTTATCTCTAGGAATTGCAATTCAGAATTTTCCAGAAGGGGCTGTAATTTCTATGCCCTTAAAAGGCTCTGGGTTGTCACGGGGTAAAGCCTTTTTATATGGGACTGCCAGTGGAATTGTTGAACCTATTGCGGCCATAATAACCATATTGTTAGCAGAATTAGTAGTACAAATTTTACCATGGTTATTATCTTTTGCTGCAGGTGCAATGATATACGTTGTAGTAGAAGAGCTTATTCCAGAATCTCAAGATGGAGAACATTCTAATATTGGGACTATCGGTGTTGCTTTTGGTTTTGCCTTAATGATGGTTTTAGATGTTGCCTTAGGCTAATTGTTTGATATTGTTTTTTTTTATATAATAAACATACATTGAAACCAATAGCAGCTTATTTACAACCCTTACCACCAGAAGTAACATTATGTGTTTATCAAGATGATACTCTGATTTTTTCTCGTAAAGGTAAATGGCTTTACCCTATTTTTGAACTAGAAGATTTTCTTGCTTCTTATCAGGGAAAAAGAGATAATTTACAAATTCATGATACCGCTATTGGAAAAGGTGCCATTGTATTGTTTTTACGATTAGGAGTAAAGGCAATACACGGTGATTTGGTAAGTTCGTTGGCTAAAGAATATATGGAATCTTATAATAAGAAAACTTCTTCAGTAGTTGTTTTTTCTTATCAAAAGCTGGTACCAAAACTACTTTGTGGAACAGAAGAATTGTTTGCAGATGAAACAGATGGTACAAAAATGTATGACGAGTTACAGCGAAGAGCAAAAAGGCTATAAGATGGTTCTGTAGGAGGGACAAAATGAATGATAAAATAGTATGGGACGATGTCTATCTATTAGATATTCCAGAGATTGATTTGCAACACAAAAAGTTGATTTCTCTTGCAAATGATTTGTATGATTCAATTCAAAAAGATGACCAAATTTTTGAGAGAGATTTACCCAAAATTTTAAAAGGACTTACCGATTATACGGCATACCATTTTTCCCATGAAGAAGATTTTATGCGTAAATATGGATATGGTTCTTCTGATTTACATAAAATGCAACATGATACCTTTGTTCAAGAAGTTGTTAATCAGATTAGAAATCTTGATAAAGCTACAAAAGAAGATGCTGCCAGATTTTACAATTTTTTGTGTAATTGGATATTAAACCATATTGCAAAATCTGATAGAGTTTGGGCCGCTCACGTTAAGCCACAATTAAAAAATAGTTAGATTAAACCAGTGGTTTCATCTATACCCATCATAATGTTCATACATTGAACAGCAGCACCGCTGGCACCTTTACCTAGGTTATCAAATCGGCTCGTTACAATAAGTCGGTCTTGGTTACCAGTTACAAATATTTCCATTTTGTTGGTGCCAGCTAAGGTGTTTGCGGGAATAAAACTTTCTGAAAGTATATCGGTACCTTGAAAATTACTTACGTTGATAAAAACACTGTCATTATACTGTTTTTTGTAAAGGTTCACTAAATCTTCACCGTTTACTTGTTTACCAGCAATGTGAGATAATAATCTGGTATGTAAAGGAACGGTTACGGTCATGCCTTGGAAATAATCACAAATGTATGGGGTAAAAATTGGTTTATAAGCTAGCCCACTTACTTTTTCCATTTCTGGTAAATGTTTGTGTTCTTGGGTAAGGGCATATAATCTGGGACTTTCTAATTGAAAATCCCTATTTGGGTCTGAATACTGAGTTATAGCTTTTTTTCCTGCACCACTGTATCCAGAAACTGCACTACAGCTTACTGGATAATCAGGAGACAATATACCATTAGCTACAAGAGGATACACTAACACATTAAAACCGCTGGCATAACAACCAGGAACTGCTACTCGTTTTCCTTCTACAATATTTTTTCTATGCATTTTTGATAATTCAGGAAATCCATATGCCCAATCAGGGTTTATTCTGTGGGCAGTTGAAGCATCAATTATTCTTGTTTTAGGATTTGTACATAAGGAAACAGCTTCTATAGCAGCTTCATCAGGTAAGCATAAAAAAGTGAAATCAGATTCATTGATAAGACGTTGTCTTTCAGTATTATCTTTTCGTTTATCTTCATCAATAAGTAGTATTTCAATATCAGAACGTTTTTCAAAGCGTTCAAAAATCTTTAACCCTGTAGTGCCTTCTTTACCATCAATAAATACTTTGTACATACAAATCCTCTCTTAATGTATACTATACTTTTTTAGTAAAACTGTTTCAATGGTCTCTGTTATTGGCTTTTCCTAGTGGTATTTTGTAAGGTAATGCAAGATGGAAAAGTGAATATAGCAATAAAAAGAGGGAAAAAACTCCTATAAAACCAAAATTTATTAGGATATAATCTGATTATGAATTTAGCAGCAATACAACATATGGCCACAGAAAATTTCTGTTATGCCCTTGATGAAGAGACAATAGTTATCTCCTTAAAAACTGATTTTGATGTTAGAGATGTACATCTGGTTTGGGGAGACCCTTATGCGGGTGGTATTATGGGAGGTAATTGGAAGTGGAAAGGGACCTCTGTTCCTATGACTGAAAAAAAAGAACTTCAGCAGCACCTTTGGTGGTCCACAAAAGTACAACCTACTTCTAAGCGATGTAAATATTATTTTGAAATATATACCGAAACAGAAAAATACATACTAATTGAAGATGGTTGTTATACAGAAGCTGAATTTGAGGCTATGGAAGGCTTTCTGTTAGGATTTTTCTTCCCTTGGATGAACAGTGCTGATATTTGCAAAGTTCCTGAATGGATTCAGGATAGAGTATGGTATCAGATTTTTCCAGAACGATTTTGTAATGGAGATTCTTCACTAAACCCTCCTCATACAAAACCTTGGGCTGATTCTAAAACGAAAGTAACAAATGAAGAGTATTTTGGGGGAGACTTACCCGGGGTTATTTCTAAGTTAGATTATTTATCTGATTTAGGTATAGGAGGAATTTATTTTAATCCTCTCAATGTAGCAGGAAGTAGTCATAAGTATGATACCACTGATTATTTTACTATTGATCCTATTTTTGGTGGAAATAAGGTCTTAAAAGAACTGTCAGAAAAGGCCCACCAAAAAGATATTAAAATTATGCTTGATGGTGTTTTTAACCATTCAGGTTGGTTTTTTCCTCCTTGGCAAGATGTGGTAAAAAAAGGACCTAACTCTGAATATTGGGACTGGTTTATGGTACAGGAATGGCCTTTTGAACCAAAACCTAGTAATCACGCTAAATCTGGAAAATATATGGCATTTGCTTATTGTGATGCAATGCCTAAATTGAATACAAATAACCAAAAGGTTATTGATTACTTGTTAGAAGTTTGTACCTTTTGGGTAAAAGAGTATGATATTGATGCAATACGCTTAGATGTAGCTAATGAAGTATCTCATGAATTTTGCCGTCAGTTGCGGAAAAAAATGAAAAGTCTAAAAAAAGATTTTTACATTATTGGTGAAATTTGGCATAACGCTTTTCCTTGGTTACGGGGAGATGAATTTGACGGGGTAATGAACTATCAGTTAACAGAGGCATTAAAGGAATTCTGGTTAAATAAAAACATCACCGTAAAAGAATTAGAACAGAGAGTAAATCATTGCTACACCATGTATACAAAGAATATAAATAAAGGACTTTTTAATTTACTTGATTCTCATGACACAGTTCGATTAATTACCAGAATGGCAAAGGGAAATCCTGTTAATAAAGATACAGTAAACAAAACGATGCAAGAGTTTGTAACCATGTTTTGTATGGAAGGAACTACTTGTATTTACTATGGAACTGAGTTTTTATTAGAAGGAGACCACGATCCTGATTGTAGACGTTGTATGCCATGGACAGAATTTGAAGAAGGAAAATTTTCAGAAACACATAACTGGATGAAAGCCCTTATTGCTTTACGAAAAACAGTACTGGCTCTCAGAAGTGAAAGTTATGAGTTTGTATATGATTTAGATAAAACTGGAAAAGCTAGAATTCTTCATCTTACAAAAAAAGATAAAGAAGGAAAGGTGTTACATCTATATATGAATTGTAGTTTAGAAAAGATGGAAATCCCATCAGAGAGCCTTGTTGATAAAAATATTCTTCTTTCAAATAGCCTTTCTGGAAGTACCTTACTACCTAATGGATATCTCATGGTTCTTTAAAAATAAAATAAATAATTACCGGTATTGTGTATGAAAATACAATTATGCTAAAATAGGTTAATTAAAACTTAAGTCGAAGTAGCCATTAACTGTAGCATAATTTTTTTTGTGGCGAAGACAAATAGTAAGCTCTTTTTTTAGGGGAAGAAATATGAAAAACGTATACGTCAATAGTGTATTTGAGCAAGTAAAAGCAAAAAACGCTAATGAACCTGAATTCTTGCAGGCTGTTAAGGAAGTTTTAGAAACTTTGGAACCTGTAGTCGAACAAATGCCGGCCATTGAAAAAAATGCCATTCTTGAAAGAATGGTTGAACCAGAACGGGTAATTATGTTCCGTGTTCCATGGATGGATGATGCTGGAAAAATTCAAGTTAATCGTGGGTATAGAATTCAATTTAACAGTGCTATTGGGCCTTACAAGGGAGGAATTCGTTTCCATCCATCTGTAAACCTAAGTATTCTTAAGTTTTTAGGTTTTGAACAAACCTTTAAAAACAGTTTAACAACACTTCCTATGGGTGGTGGAAAAGGTGGAGCTGATTTCGATCCCCACGGAAAATCTGATGCAGAAGTTATGCGATTTTGTCAGTCTTTTATGACAGAATTGTATCGTCATATTGGTGCTGATACCGACGTTCCAGCAGGAGATATTGGTGTAGGTGGACGAGAAGTTGCTTACATGTTTGGTCAGTACAAACGAATTCGAAATGAATTCACCGGTGTATTAACGGGAAAAGGTCTTACTTTTGGTGGTTCATTAATACGTACCGAAGCTACTGGTTATGGACTTATTTACTTTGCAGAAAACATGCTTGCTGTAAAAGGTGAAAACTTTAAAGGTAAAGTATGTGCTATTTCTGGTTCTGGAAACGTTGCTCAATATGCTACTCAAAAGTTAATTCAGCTTGGTGCAAAACCTGTTACTCTTTCAGATTCTTGTGGATATATTTATGATCCAGAAGGCATTACACAAGAAAAGCTTGATTTCGTAAAAGAATTAAAGAATGTAAAACGAGGACGAATTTCTGAATATGTAGATACATATCCTTCTGCAAAATTCTTTTCAGGAAAGCGACCTTGGGAAGTAAAAGTAGAATGTGCTTTCCCTTGTGCAACACAAAACGAATTAAATGGTGATGAAGCAAAAGCTCTTGTTGCTAATGGTGTTCGTTTAGTAGCAGAAGGAGCAAATATGCCTTCAACTCCAGAAGCAGTAGAAATCTTTCAGAACGCAAAAGTAATGTTCGCTCCAGGAAAAGCTTCAAATGCTGGTGGTGTAGCAACATCTGGCTTGGAAATGAGTCAAAACTCAGAAAGACTTTCTTGGTCATCTGAAGAAGTAGATGCAAAACTTAAAGGTATTATGAAAAATATCCATGACAGTGCATATACTGCTGCAAAACAGTTTGGTATGGAAGGTAATTATGTTGCTGGTGCAAATATTGCTGGCTTCTTAAAAGTAGCAACTGCAATGATTGCCCAAGGTTTAGTATAAGAAATAGTTTATATAAGAAATAAAAAGGGGCTGTCCAACAAGTTCTTTAAATGAACAAAATGGACAGCCCCTTTTCTTTTTATAGCTTATTTTCGTAAACTATCTAATAT
Organism: uncultured Spirochaetaceae bacterium; assembly: GCA_937875245.1. GTDB lineage: Bacteria > Spirochaetota > Spirochaetia > Treponematales > Treponemataceae > CALNCH01. The sequence continues at coordinate 23,512 of CALNCH010000202.1, read as the reverse complement.
TGATTTTGCAGCCAAGGCTCCATCTCCTACAGCCTTTGCAACTTGCAAAAACCCTCCTATAGCATCTCCGGCGGCAAAAATGCCAGGAACCGTTGTTTGATAATTTTTGTCAACTATAAGAGTGCCACTTTCAGATCCCTCTCCTGTGGCTAATCCTAATTTTGCAGCAAAATCAGTAGCCCCCGCTGTTCCTAGTGCAACGAAAATACCTTGTAGAGAATAGGTTTTACCTCCAGCCACAAGAGATGATACCACACCACCGTCTTCAGCAGGTTTATTTCCTTGTATGGCCCTTATTACATCTGTTACAATCGTAATTTCTTTAGGTATCAATTTTGCAGCTTCTGGATCCAAGGGTAGTCCATTTGTAAAAAGAGTAATATCTTTAGTTAATTCAAATAAATGAGTTAGTTCTGTTACTCCATACATACCATTTCCTACAACACCAATTGGTTTATTTCTGTAGAAAAAACCATCACATACTGCACAAAAGCTAATTCCCTTTCCTCTATATTCAGAAAAACCGGGTACTTTAAGGGCTGTTCGTTGTTTTCCAGTGGCAAACAATACAGTTTTTGCCACATAGTGTTCTTCTGGGGTGGTCACTAAAAAAACGCCACCCATTTGTAAAGCTAAGTCATTATCTGAATTCATTCCTGGGTAAAGCAACTCTATGGAAGTAACTTCTTGGTTCATTACCGGAACACCTAAATTAGTAACTTGATTTATTCCTCTATGAGCTAACTCTTCCCCTGTAATAGGAGCTTCTAATCCGTAATAGTTTTCGATTTTTTCTGCTTTTGCTAAAGAACCAATGTCTTTTCCGATAACAACAATATTTTTCTTTGCTCTGGCAAGATAGAGAGCAGCTGAAATCCCTGCTGGGCCTTTTCCAATAATTATCGTATCAAATATATTCATAATTCCTCCCATAAAAACTCCTTTTTGTATTATCCAAAGAGTATACTACAGAAAGGCAAAAAGAATTGTAACAGTGTTACATAAGGATTGAGATAATTAGCATGGATTTATTTTTCTTGTTTTTTTCATAATATACATTTTTATATCTGCTCTTTTTAGAGCTTCTGAAAAATCTGAAGGTTTGCTGGGTTTAAAGAAATCATAACCAAAAGATGCCGAAATAGGGGAGGGCGCATTTTCATATGTGGCTAATAAGGTCTCTAATTCTTGTAAACAGATAATAACATGATTTTCTGAGGTATTTTTACATAAGCAAACAAACTCATCTCCACCGATACGATACAAAACACCTAATCCCTTAAAGGCAGTTTGTGCACACTGACAAAATCCATTAATTAACAAATCTCCTTCTAGATGTCCTAAGGAATCGTTAATTTGCTTTAGATTATTTAAGTCAAAAAGAATGAGACACCATTGCTTATCTTGTTCTGCATATTTATTAATAAAAGAATGAAAGGCTGTCCGGTTAAAGGTTCCCGTAGAAGTATCCATATAGGCAAGATTTTTGTAATATTCTGCCCGTTTTGATTCTTGGATATAAGCTATGGTATAAACAGTTAAACTTCGACCAAAAAGTAATATAAAGAGGGTTACAAAAAATTTTATAACAAAAGAAACATCATGATTATTTAAATAGTATAAAATTATTTCCAAGACGGTACCAATAATTAAACAATATAAAGCTGGATAAAATTTCTCTAAATCTTTTTTTTTGTGAGCGGGACAACTGACAAGGTTCAGTGTTACAGCTAAACAAATTACCAGCATCCCTAAATGGGTAGTAAAAATCGAATCTTGTAAGTTAGATAGTCCAGTTATTTGTAAAATAAGTACTACAGCAATGTTTATAAGCGAAGTATAGACGAAAATTCTAATGATTATACTGTCATCTTTAATAAAGTTAATAAGAAAGATAAGAATTGTTGGAGTAATAAATAAAAGTGATAAATATTTAATTAGGATACAAAGAACTGGATTAGGTAGAAGAAATTGTATGAAACTGGAGTCAAACATAATCCAAAGGGCTATTAAAAAAGAAAAAAGACTGAGAGATGAAAGAGTATGATTTCCTTTTAAGTCTTTTCGTAGTAGAAAAAAGAGGATAAGAAAAATTAATCCACACAAAAAAACGATAACTCCAAATATTATATTGCCAATATTTCTTTGAAGAACAATTCCAATAAACTTAGAAAAACTACCTATATATGGGGGAGATACAACTTGTCTATATTTATCTGAATAGGGTTTTACTAGCAGTTTTACCCTTTCGGGGTTTCTATTTTTTGGTAAAGGAATTATTTGGTAAAAAGAAGCTAACTCTTCTAAATGAAAAGGTAATACCATATTAGTCTGAAATACTTGAATTTCATCAAAGTACAATTCTATGTGTTGTCGGGGTGCAAATATATATATAAAGTCAGCAGCGAGGAAAGCTTTGTCGTTAGAATGATAGAGTACAATGCTAGATTCTTCTTTAGAAAATTTGTAGGGAAGAGAAATTTCTTCTGGAATAGTATCATTTATTACATACCAACCATCAGTTAAAATAGAGGTATTTGTTGAGGGAATACGTAGAGAAGAAGGGTGTTTATTGTATTGAAATACAGTAAAGAGACAAAATATAACCACCAAAAAAAAACAGTAAAAAAGAAAATGACTAATATTTCTCCGTGTCATACTCATTACTATACAGGGTTTTATCTATTTTGTCTTTGTCTTTTATCCAATTCTTGTTATAATAAAAAACATATGAAAAATAAAAGTCCTCTCCAGTTATTAGAAACGTATTTTGGATATACTGAGTTTAGAACAAACCAAGAAGAGATTATAAATAGTGTACTTTCTGGAGTTGATACTCTTGCCATTATGCCTACAGGGGGTGGTAAATCCCTGTGTTATCAAATACCATCATTAATTTTTGAAGGGCTTACAATTGTAGTATCTCCTTTAATCGCTCTCATGGAAGATCAAGTACAATATTTACATAAGGTTGGAATTGAAGCTTTGTTATTGAACAGTACTTTGGATTGGAAAACCTATAACGCTAATATGGATATGATTAGGCAAGGAAAAACAAAGTTGCTTTTTTGTGCACCAGAAACCTTAGTTACTGACAGAATTCAAGAATTGCTCTCTGGAGTAGAGGTCTCCTGTCTTACCATAGATGAAGCTCATTGTATTTCAGAGTGGGGTCATGATTTTCGACCTGAGTACGGGGCTCTAAAATCTATTCGCTCTAAGTTTCCTAAAGCCCTTTGTCTTGCTTTAACTGCAACTGCTACCAAAAATGTTCGTTCTGATATTATTCAGGGGCTAGGATTTAAGAAAAAATATGAAGAATTTATTTCCACTTTTAACAGAGAAAATATTTATCTGGAAGTAGTTCCTAAGCAAAGAGTAAAAGAAGGTGGCCCCTTAAAACAAGTAAAAGATTTTATTTTTTCTCACAAAAATCAAGTCGGAATTGTGTACTGTTTTAGTCGAAAGCAAGTTGATGAGTTAACTGATTATCTTTCAAAAGCAGGTATAAAAGCTTTACCCTATCATGCAGGTCTTTCGGATATCCAGCGTTCAGAAAATCAAAATGCTTTTATTACAGATAAAGTTCAAGTAATGGTTGCAACCTTAGCCTTTGGCATGGGTATAAATAAAGCTACCGTAGATTTTGTAATTCACTTTGATATGCCTAAAAGTATGGAGCAATACTATCAGGAAATAGGAAGAGCAGGGCGAGGGGGACAAAAAGCAACCGCTTTATTGCTGTACAGCTACGGGGATACTCGAAAAATACGGTTTTTTATGGAAGAAAAACACGGTAAAGAACTAGAAGCTGCTGAAAAACAATTAAAAGCTATGGTGGATTATTGCCAAGCGCGTTCTTGTAGAAGACAATTATTGTTAAGTTATTTTGGAGAAATATATCAGTGTGATAATAGAATTCACTCTAAGAATAAGGATGAAAAAAATCATAGTTGTTGTGACATTTGTTCTACAGGGAAGGGTGTTGATATTGATGTAACGATACCTGCACAAAAGCTTTTGTCCTGCGTTTTTCGTACTGGAGAAAGATACGGTACTTCTTATGTGGTAGATGTCTTGTTAGGATCTCGACAACAACGAATTTTAGAGAACGGTCATGAGAAATTATCTACCTGGGGAATAGGAACTGAATATGCAAAAGAAGATTGGTTTGAATTAACTCGGCTTTTACTTGAAGCTGGATTTTTAGCAAAAAGTAGTGATTATGCTGTTTTAAGTATAACCCGAGATGGAAAAGCGTCTTTAGTAGATAGAGCTTTAATTATGTTACCCTTTGTACCTTCTGGAAAAGTAAGCAAAGCATTTTCTCAAATAAAAAAGCGTCGCAAAAGAGTAGACTAGTCTTACTTTATATTGCTCACTAAAGAAGTTTTAGCTATACTTAAATTTATTCACAATTAAAACCTAAAAAAGGGTTATAGAGGATTAAAAAAAATGAGAATAGAAACACAGTGTTTACACGAAGGCTACACTCCTAAAAATGGAGAACCACGAGTAGTTCCCATTGTTCAAAGTACTACCTATTGCTTTGATTCAACTGAGCATATTGCCCAGCTTTTTGATATGCCAACTGAATATATGTATTCTCGTTTTGCCAATCCAACCTGTGATGCAGTTGAAAAGAAAATTGCTGCCTTAGAGGGGGGAGTGGGTGCAATGCTTACTTCCAGTGGACAGGCAGCTTCAACAATATATGGCGGTACAATTAACCTTTTTGGAGTAACTCTAAAAAAATTAGGAATAGAATGTATTTGGGTAGATGGGGATGCTTCTGTAGAAGAGTTACAAAAAGCTTTTAAACCTAATACCAAAGCTGTTTTTGGAGAAACTATTGCAAACCCTGCACTTTCAGTATGTGATATTGAAAAACTCGCCACTTTTGCTCACGCAAACCATGTTCCCTTTATAATAGACAACACTTTTGCCACTCCAATTTTATGCCGGCCTTTTGAGTGGGGTGCAGATATTGTAACTCATTCTACTACAAAATATATGGATGGCCATGCATTGCAAGTAGGTGGTGTAATAGTAGACGGTGGTAAATTTGACTGGAATGCCGCTAATGAAGTAAGTCAAGAATATGAAGGATTTGACGGAAGCAAAGGAAAATTTGCAGATTTTATTAATCCCGATGAGAGCTATCATGGAGTAGAATACACAAAGGCTTTTGGACCCATGGCATATATTATTAAGGCTCGTATGCAATTTATCCGAGATTTTGGTTGTTATCCTTCAGCACATTCTGCCTTTTTATTAAATTTGGGCTTGGAAACATTAGCAGTTCGTATGAAACAATATTGCGTAAATGCAAAGAGAGTTGCTCAGTATTTCAAAGATAATGATAAAATATTGTCTGTTAGTTATCCAGCGCTTTCAGGTGATAAATATCACGAGTTATCAAAAAAATATTTACCATTAGGTTCAAGCGGTGTTATTAGCTTTTCTATAAAGGGAGGACGTTCCGCTGCGGTAAGATTTATGGATTCCCTTAAATTGGCATCCAATGTAGTTCACGTTGCAGATATTCGTACTTGCGTATTGCACCCTGCTTCAGCTACTCATCGTCAGTTATCAGAAGAGCAGTTAGTTGCAGCTGGAATTGATGGGGGTTTGATTCGTTTTAGTTGCGGGCTTGAAAGCGTAGATGACATTCTTGCAGATATAAAACAAGCTTTAGAAAAAGTGTAAAAATTAAAAGCAAAAAAAAGCTTGCATTTACCGATGCAAGCTTTTTTTATTGTTCTAAAGGGAAAGTATTATAGTTTGAATACCCCTAGGTGGGCAAAATAAAATTTCACTTTTATTACCCTTTGTTACCAGTTTGTATTTCATATCACTTTCTGTTCTATTACAAACCACCAAAGTTACTGTTCCATCAGGATTATTCGTTGCACAACATTCCATTGTATTTCCCATTCTGCCATCAACATTGGCAGGTACCATCCAGGAATCCATAGAGGTTTCTATAATTTTTGCACCTTGGGGAATATAGCGGCTAAAATGCCCAATGTAATAAAAGGAACTTTGATAAAAGATTTCTTTTGTTGTAGTATCAACTAAAATAGGAGCGTCACAATAATTTCCAACGTGATTAGGCCCTCCCTGGGTATTTAACACTAAATTCCAATCTATCCATGCAGTGCAACCAGAATTTAAATCATTAATAATATTGTGGGCATATCTTTCTCCGGTAAACCAAGCCCCATTACGGGGCCCTCCTTCAACACAGCCTTCGCTGAAAATACGTTTTTTATCAGGCCATTTTTCAGATACTTGCTTAACGTTATCATATTGATCCCCAGAGTACCAATGAAAGGCCACCCCCTGAATATATTTTGAAGAGTTTTCTAAAGACATAGATTCTGTCATTCGTTGTAACAAGAGATCTCTGTTATGATCCCATACTAAAATCCCGATATGAGACTTTCCTTCTTTTTCCAGTAATGGACCAAGATATTGAGTGGCAAAAATACCTTCTTCTTCTCCCGTCCAAATACAAGAATCCCAAGTTTGAACTGCAGCAGGTTCGTTTTGTATTGATATCATCCAAACTGGAATCTGTCGTTTTTCAAGTTCTTTAATATATTTCAAAAAGTATTCTGCCCAGAGTTGCCTGTATTCGGGTAATAAAGAGCCGCCATGGTTCATATCTTCATTGTCTTTCATCCAAGAAGGAGGAGACCAAGGCGTAAGCATAAGATTGAATTCTGTTTTTCTAGAATCAAGAATATGTTTGATATCTTGAAGTACCGGAGTAATATATACATCTGGTCGTTTCATAGAAAAGCTTTCTAAGGATAAATCTTTTGTTTCTAGGCAACTCCAATTTTCCAAAGAAAAATCACAAGAGTTCATATGGGTTCTTCCCAGGGAATACTGCAAGCCTCCTTCCTTTTTATCACCATAATATGAATGTAAAATATCTTGTTTTTGAGATGGATCCAGTTTTGATAAAACATACCCAACCGATTCTGTAATTGCTCCTCCAAAACCATCAAAGGAATGTTTTTCTTCTTCTGGTTTAATAGTAATAATGCAGGATAAATGGGATTCATCCTGAGCCTTTCTTTTTTCAAGGGGTATTGTAGAAAGTTTTTCTTGTGTATCTTTTGCTGTTTCAACTAACTGTACTATTTTCATATTTTTCTCCTAAAAATATTGATGAATTACATTAACATTAGCTGTGGAATTTTCACTTGTATTTGTGAAATAGTGGAATTTCTATTTCGTATTTTTTCAGAAATATCTGATGGAATAAAAGATTGAGAACACCATTCTCCTGAATCAATTTTGATTGAAATGTCTTTTTCTGTAGTTATTTCATAAGTAAAAATGATTCCAAATCGGGTAAAAGAAAGTTGTCCAGAAGAATTAAATTCATTTTTTCGTAACAGTAAAGGCTTAAATAGAATATCTCCATTGTTAAGGAGAATTCCTAATTCTCCCCAACGAGTAATAATTTCTTCTTTTACCTGTCCTGTCATTCCTGGTTGTTTTGCACCTTGTCCTTCCGGTGTATGAGAATAAGGATCTGTAGGAAAAGCACCGTACAACTCAGGAGTTTTGTTAAAACTGAGTCCCTGTCGTATTTCGTAATAAGCTTTTATCAATTCTTGGGTATTTTTATTATTAGTTTTATCTTTTGCCGATTTATACACATTTTCTTGTATTGCTAATAATAGTTTTGAAACCATATGCCAATAAATACTTCCTAATCCCTCATATGCATAAAACGTACCTGAGCGTCCTGTAAAGCTACGATGATTAAAAGTTTTCTCATATAACTGAATAACAGCAGGATCTGTTGTCACTTTTTCTAGATATTTGGTATTTCTAAAAGAAGGATTAAAATGACAGAGTGTATTATCGGTTGGATCTAAGCTTATCACTGATTTATCAGAATTCTGTAGCATTTTAGAAAGAAGGGGAATTTTTGTTGCATCAGAAAGTAAAACATTATTTTTTTTAGTAAAGAAAGGAAGTTCTTTATTTGGATACAAAATATAAGAGTTCTGTCTTTCTTCTCTCAAGGCACTTTTTTTTAGGTTATTATATAAATCCAGTACTTCTTGGGGCTGTAAATATCCAGAAGAAAGAATAGCAACTTGTCCTTCTAACATCTCACAAAGGGGATGAATAACCATTTTATTATGCAGAATTTCTAGTGTGTTGTAGGAATGGTAAAGTCCATCATTTCTTTTGTTGTTTTTAATGGTGTAATCAAGGTGCTTTTCAAAAGTATCTAGCCCAGATAGTATTTCCTCATTTTTGATTTTTGAGGTGGTTATTTTTGTAGAATCATAAAGCTCACTTCTTTCTTGTTCATAAAATTTACCACAAGAATCCACAAATATTTTTCTTTTTTCTTCTGAACTATTAGTATCTTTGGGATTTTCACTGTATATTTTTTCCAAATTTTTAAGTAGAGAAATTACAGAAGAAGGTACGGTAAATTCTGCTAGAGCATTACATTGAGAATAGGTTTTTTTCATAAAAAGTATCATTCTTTTTAAGTAATATACGGTAACCATAGAAAGACCGTATCCTGCTAATGCATTATTTGCGTCATTCCATTCTGGACGTTGTGTATTTAACCAAATACCTCCCATTGGTACATAGTTTGCTAATTTTGTAAGAATTATTTGTAATAATTTAGCAGTCATTGAAAAAAGAAGGGGTTCCTTTTTATGATTTAAGACAAGCTTTCCATCGGATCCAATTTCGCTACAAAGACTCTCTATTTTAGCCTGTAGCTTTGTATCAAATTCAATGGTATCCCGAGGGTTAGTTACTATGTCTCCATATTTTTTTAAACGATAAGGAACATTGGATGCTGAAAAAACTTCATGATTCAGCTGTTCAAGAAGGTTTTCTTTTTGAGTATCAAAGGCTAATTCCAGTAATTTGCACAAATAAATAACTTGATGATCATTCCAATATCCAATGTTTGACCAAGGATTATTTGGATCTGGAATTTCCCAATCTACTCCATTTCGGGTGATTTTGTAGGGATTAAAACCGTCTATGGTTGTCGCATTAAGAAATTTTGCAATCATTGAGGGTAGATAAGTAGGATAAGAATAAGCTAGGGCTTCCCAGTTTTGAAAAATATCTCTCCAATTTCCTTCATAGTTTAGCAATGGATTGTTTTCTTTGTCATGGAGTTGAATCGAAAATCGATTCCAAGGACGACTGGGATCCCCATGTCTACGAGAAAAAGTGAGAGGAAGGTATTCTAAAAAAAGTCTTTCTAATTGGGGGTTCCCTGTTACCTTTATTATTTTTTGTAAGTCTTGGTAAGATATAGTATCTTGAGCTATATGTAGAAGGTGGGAACTATTTTTATTTCGAACTTCTAAAAATAAAAGAAAATCAGATACAGAAATGGTATTATTATTTGCAATGATACCTCCTCTCATAATATTAAAAAGGACATTCGCTTTGTGATGAACACAGGTATATAGATCCTCTGTTTCTTGTTCTCCATCTCCATTTTTAATATATAAATTCAATTGACTTTCTGTCTTTTGGATATCACTGACAAGGGATTGTTCTATTTTCTGGGTATTTGACAATTCTTTTTCTAATAAATGTATCTCATTGATATCTAGGGAAGTATCAAAAACCTGATACCATTGTATATTTTCTTTTTGGGCTAATGTGGCTTTTTGGAACAAATAACAACTAGGTCTTTTTCCCTTTAATACTTTATTTTCCAACAGTTTTTCCCCAGTTCTAAAGAGAGATATGTTCTCTTCACTAGTTACAACAATACCAGGTTTTGAGAACCAGCAGGTATTAGCCAATAGGGCTTCACTGGGTTCTGCTTTGTCCGTAACAATTGACGATACAGCAAATAAAGCTAATCCTTTTTCTTTAATTAAATCTGTTTTTTTGTAGGCATCTAATAACACACTGTTATTATTTTGAAAATCACTGGTAGTGCAAGCGGGCATAATATTGCGACAACCATCTAATACTTCTATTGTTTTACTTTCATTAGATAGGTTTACGATGTCAACATGACGTACTAATCCATATCTATGACTAGACATCCAGCCATATCGATACATTAATTGCAACTCATTGTTAATTTCTTCAAAATAAACTTTGGACCCTTTTGTGTTTTTATATATATTACGCTGTACTAAGTAGTGGGGATTATCTTCAAAGGGTTCCCAGTACAGCCTTTCTTTTTCTGTAATTATTTTTACAGCCATAAAAGGACCAGTGCAGTATTTTAAATCTGATACCTTATCCGATGTGTAGTAAGGGAAAATTCCATGATCGCTATCAACTCGTCCTGCGGTAATTCCTCCTTTTGACCACAAAAAATTCCATACATCCGTAGAACTAGTAATCGTCATAAAAAAATCGGTCATCCTATCGTAATTCTCTATTTTATAAAAAGGTTCATCGTAAAATGAACAGAATTTGCCTGTTACATTCTTTGCCTTGTGTAAGGTAAATCTTTCTATAGTTTGTTTTTCCATTGGAATCTCCTTTCGTTACTAAAAATAAAGGCAGTGTTCTTTACTGTCAATTCAAGAATAGGTGAAAAATGTGTAAAACCGAAATTAATCTACCTTTTAGAAAATTGTCTGACTGGTGGTGGTTTTTTTTCGGGGATATACTCATTTATATAACGAGGTAAAGGATGAATGTCTGCAAATTATCAAAAAAAACATTTTGGGAACGATTAAAAGAAGAACGTTATTTGCAAGCCATGGCACTATGCGGTGTTATTTGGATGCTGATTTTCTGTTACGTTCCAATGTATGGATTAATAATTGCTTTTAAGAAAAATTATCGTATTACAGAATCTTTATTCAGTTTGAAATTTTTACAATCTGCTTGGGCAGGGAACGGTGGTTTTCAACATTTTATAGCCTTTCTTAAGGATCCAGAGTTTACAAGTATTTTAACAAATACATTGGGTATTAGTATTCTCAAATTGGTAATATCTTTCCCTTTACCAATCATTTTTGCATTGCTCTTAAATGAAGTGAGAAATCAAAAGTTCAAAAAAGCAATACAAACTATTTCTTACTTGCCCCACTTTTTATCTTGGGTAGTATTGGGTGGTATTTTAACTACATGGCTATCAGAAAGCGGTTTTTTTAATGAATTATTATTGAATCTACATATTATTGAAGCGCCCATTACCTTTTTAGCCTATCCAAAATATTTTTGGGGTATCGTTATTACTTCAGATATTTGGAAAGAATTAGGTTGGTCTGCAATTATTTATTTAGCGGCGATTGCTGGAATTGACCAAGAAATGTATGAAGCCGCAAAGGTTGATGGTGCAAGTCGTTTCCGAATGATGTTTTCTATTACTGTACCTTGTATTAAAAGCACTATAGCTATTTTATTCATTCTAGCGGTAGGTGGCCTTCTTAATTCTAATTTTGATCAGATTTTGGTTTTATGGAATCCTTTAAACGCTCCAAGAAGTAATGTAATTGATATTTATACATACAACGTAGCTATGAGAAGTATGCGATTTTCTTATGCCGCCGCAATTGGTTTATTCAAATCTGTATTTGCCTTTATTCTTCTTTTTATTGCTAATTCAGTCACCAAAAAAATCAACGATGTATCACTTTTTTAGTGGATATTCAAAAGGAGAAAACTATGACTAGTCAAAAACTACGTAATTTAAATAGATATTCCATAGGTGATAGAGTTTTAGTAATGATCATGTTACTTATCTGTTTTTTAACACTATATCCTGTTTGGTATACCATTGTTTTGTCATTTAATGATTCTACAGATTTTATTTCTAGATGGTATGAGGGGTGGTATTTATTGGTGGCCACGCAAATTTTCATTACAAAGCTATAAAACCGTATTCCAAGATAAATCAATTATTAAAGCCTTTAATGTTACCATTTGGCGAACCTTAATTGGCACAATTACTAATGTGCTTTTTACCTCCATGGTATCTTATGCCTTTTCAAAAAGACATATAATGGGGCAAAAAGTATATGTTATGATGGGTACCATTACTATGTTTTTTGGTGGAGGTTTAATTCCTTATTTTATCACTTTAAAAAACTTAGGTTTATATGATAGTTTTTTAGTATATATCATTCCGGCCTTATTCAATTTTTACAATTGTATCATTTTTATGTCCTTTTTTAGAGAATTACCAGCAGGGTTAGAAGAGTCCGCTAAATTAGATGGAGCAAATGACTTTGTAATTTTTCTTCGGATCGTTTTACCCTTATCAACGCCAATTTTAGCAACAATTGCCTTGTTTACCGGAGTGTATCACTGGAACGATTATTTCTGTGGTGTAATGTACGTTAATAATCCTGATTTACAACCAATCCAAACTTTTTTATATAGGGTAATTGCCAGTGCCTCTTCTTCAAGAACTGCTGTAAATGCGCCTGCAGGCATTAGTGCCCAGCAAGTTAGTTCTCAATCTGTAAAGTTAGCAACTATGGTAGTAACCACCGCTCCCATTGTATGTGTATATCCCTTTTTACAACGCTATTTTGTTAAGGGAATAATGATTGGTTCTATTAAAGGCTAAAAAAGCGTAGTAAAATTAGTTCGATGTAGGTCGAATTAAAAATATAGGAGGAAAATATGAAAAAAATCGCATTTGTATTGTTAGCGTTATTATTAGCAACATCAATACTATTTGCAGGTGGAGCAAAAGACACTTCTGCTTCAAAAGGTACTGTATCCGGAACTGCAACAGAACCAGGATGGAAAAAAAATGCAGATAAACCAATTCAATTTGATTGGTACATCAACTTTAGTTGGTTTGCTCGACAATGGGGTGACTCAAAGGTATCAAAATACATCACCGAAAAAACAGGTGTAGACGTTCGATTCATCGTTCCAGCTGGTAATGAAGCTGAAAAATTGAACTCCATGATTGCAGGAGATACTCTTCCTGATTTAATAACCCTGGGTTGGTGGGAAAGTCAGGTAGGAATGATGATTGATTCTGATTTAGTTATTTCCCTTAATGAATTAGCTGATGACTACGATCCATATTTCTTTAAAGTTGCAAATTCTGAAAAAATAGGGTGGTATACTCAAGCTGATGGTAATATTTACGGATATCCTAACGCATCATATACACCAGCAGACTATGAAAACTACAAGGGAAAACTTACTTCAAATGAAACATTTTTGGTAAGAAAAGATATGTATGAAGCCCTTGGTAGTCCTGATATGTCAACTCCAGAAGGCTTTTTAGCTGCATTACGAGCTGCAAAGGCAAAATTTCCTACAGTTAATGGACAAACCTTAATTCCACTTTGTTTCCAAGAGTTTACTGACACAGGGAATGCTTCTATTGAAAAATATTTACAACACTTTCTTGCAATTTCCCCTGAGACAAATAATAAATTTGATGATTCTCGTTTAGGTGTTGATAATCCTGAGTATGTTCGCTGGTTAAAAACCTTCCGACAGGCTGCTTCTGAAGGACTTATCCCAATGGATGTTTTTGTTGATAAACGATCTCAAATTGAAGAAAAAGCTGCTCAAGGACGATACTTTGCAATGTTGTATCAAAACTGGGATATGCAAGCTGCACAAAACGCATTATATGAAAGAGATCCTAATTCTGTGTATATCGCAGTACAAGGACCTAAAAATACTAAGAAAGATGATCATGTTTTGGCAGGAAGTGGTGTAGCAGGTTGGACTGTAACTTTAATTTCTAAGAATTGTAAAGATAAAGCCCGTGCTATTCAATTTTTAACTTATTTGATATCTGAAGAAGGTCAGATGGATACTAACTTTGGTATTTTGAATGACACATACACAATGGTAAATGGTATTCCAACCCTAACTCCAGAAGTAAAAAAAGTGGATTCTACTGATAAAAATAAACAAGAAAATGAAATTGGTGTTCAGTATACCTATTGGATGCTAATGGATACAGCATGGCAGGAACAGTGGCCAAAAGAGTATGCTCCTTCTTTAGAACAACCTCAACTTTGGACTCAGCCATATGTAACTTCTTATGCTGCTTATGATAATACTGATATGGTTCCAGGGACAGACGAAGCTCTTATTTTCGAGGAGATTCAAAGACGTTGGGGCAAAGATCTGCCTCAATTGTTGCTAGCTAAATCTGAAGCTGATTTTGATAAGATTTGGAATGATTTCCAATCTTTCAAAAAAGCAAAAGGATTCTCAAAAGTACAAGACTATCAAACAACAATTATGAATGCAAATAAGAAAAAGTTAGGTATGTAAAATTGTATAAATCGGAATATCTACAATAGATATTCCGATTTCTTTTTTTGTAGGAATTATGATGGTATACTTTGAGAATGAAAATTCCCCTGAAATTTAATAATTTACCTTTTACATCAAAAATTCTTTTTTCTTTTACTTTAGCAGTTATAGTTCCCTTAACCGTTACTATTTTTTCAATTGGTTTTTATCTTCAAAATAATGCATTGGCAGAAATGGAAGATGTAGTAAGAAATGAAGTCTCTGATAATATTGCTGGGATAAAGAAATCTACAGAAATTTTTTTTCGTATCGAAAGTGTGGCTTCTGGAAATACAGACTTAAAAAACTTTATTTATTATGCCAATGAATCCAATCCTCAAAATGTGTTAGACAATATGATAAATCAAACAGCCTTGTTTGAGCGTATCCTTTTTTTAATACCAGAAGTCAATGGTATTCGGTTTTATGTAGCAAATCCTGTAATTCCAGAACGGTGGCCAATCTTTTTTTATGAAACCCGATTAGGGGAAAAGCAAAAAGACACCTTGTTATTTAATTACAAGGCAGATTTTTTGCTAAATCTTTCTATTACAAAGGAAGATTCAGTCTCTTTTTTAAAAGAATTAAACTTAAATGGAAGGCACTTGGGATATTTGCAAGTAACAATGGAAATGAGTGACTTTTTGCCCTTCCTTCAGGTGGCACCAGGAGAAGAGCAGTATTCTTTTTTTGCATATAAAAATGAATTTATTGGTACAGACAGAAATAAAAATGTAGTACAAATACTATCTCCTGACGCTCAACAAGAAGTTTTGGAAAGGATAAATGAAGAAACAGACTCGGATGAAGGAAAAATAATATTATACGAGGGAGCAAGCAAACGAGTTGTTCTGTGGGAACGCTATTCTTTTTTAGATATGATTGTTTTTGAGGTTTGTCCCCTAGAGGCAATTGTTGCTACCACTATGTACTTTACTTTGGGTACAATTACCTTAGTTTTGATTTGTTCATTTCTTATGTTCTTTGTCGTAAAATATATTACTTCTCGTATGTTTGGTCGTTTAAATCCTATTTTGAATGGAATGAGAGAAGTACGAGAAGGGAATTTAGATATATCCATTGGTGTAGAAGGAACTGATGAAGTTGCAGAAACTGCAGATTCCTTTAATAAAATGGTTTTGCAATTAAAAGAACTCATTGCCAAAATTACATACGAGCAAAAACTTACCGCCACTACTGAAATAAAAGCTATGCAAAATCAAATAAATGCTCATTTTTTATATAATGTTTTAGAAACGATAAAGATGCAAGCTGAGTTAGCAGAAGAAGCCAGCATTGTAGACAGTATAACTTTGTTAGGAAAAATGATGCGATATTGTTTACGTTGGCGAATTCCCCGGGTTACCCTAAAGGAAGAGATAGAATATATTCAATCGTATATTACATTGCTTAATATACGAAATGATTATGTAATTATGCTTTCTGTACAAATTGATTCCCCCTTTTATAATACCGAGATTCCAAAAATGCTTCTTCAGCCTGTTATAGAAAATGCTTTTTTCCATGGGATAGAACAACGGGGAGAAGATTCTCTTATAGAAGTATTTGCCTTTCCAGAAAATGAAGACAAGCAATTGAAAATAGGAATAAGAGATTATGGTTTAGGTATGAATACAGAGCAAGTAGAAGAATTAATAAAATCTCTGAAGGATACAACTGAATCCGAAAAAAAGACCCCTGGACATATTGGTTTAAAAAATATACAGGAGCGATTGCATGTTTTTTATGGTACAGAATATAACATTCAAATTGAAAGTGAATTAGGAATAGGAACAACCATAATTATTCCTATTCCATTAAAAACCGAAAAAATTACACTATCTTGAAATAATATCACTTAAAAAATTAGTCAAAGAAAAAGACTCTGATGTATAATTAGTGTATGGCGAAAATACTGATTGTAGATGACGAAAAAATAAATAGAGCTGGGATGAAAAAAATCCTCAATGCAACTTTTCCGGAAAGTCTCATTAGTGAAGCAAAAAATGGGAAAGCAGCTCTTGAAATAATAGAAATTGATAAACCGGATATTGTTATAACTGATATAAGAATGCCCGTTATGGATGGTATTGAATTAATGCATACTATTGCACAGATGAAAATTCCACCTCAGATAATAGTGTTGAGTGGATATGATGATTTTGCTTATGCTCGAGAAGCTTTACAAGCTAAAGCTGTGTCTTACTTATTAAAACCAGTAGATAAATACGAATTAATTGCATCAATACAGAAAGTATTAGAAAACATGAAAATACAGCAGAAACTGGTAAAAGAACAATCAATAGAAAAAATTTATACAGAAGGTAGGGTAATAAAGTCTTTAGTTGATGATAATTGTGTCATAGAAAAGAATTTTTGTTGTGTATTAATGGCAGGAAGAAATAGAAAAGTAGTTATGGACTCACTAGAAGATGCTTCCTCTTTTTATATTGTTGAACAAAAAAATGATTATACTATTTTGGTTTTTCCGCCCCATTTATTTCAAAACCTAGAAGAAAGAGCAACTGGCTTGGGATGTATGCTCTGTGTTAGTGAAGAAGGTAGTTCTATTACTAATATTAAAACACTGGCCCGTCATGCAATCATGGCATCTTTTTCTCGTTTTGGAGTGTGCAATGAAAATCAGAAAAAAACCTTTTATTTTACAGATATACCTCATGATATAGATTATGCTTTGATGGATAAAAAGATTGGTAAGTTATCCTCTGTTTTGGAAACAGCAGAAATTACCACTTTAACTAATGCGGTGGAAGACTTATTTTTTTTCCAAAAAGAAGAGCAACCGCAAATTGCTGGATTATTGAACTATTTATTTGATAAGTTTTCAGTAGAGTTTATAAGACGTTTTTGGGAGCTTACGGATTCAGATGTGTATCTCCATGTAAAAAGTTTGATGCTGGAAAACTTTGTATTATTTCAATCAATTTCAGAATGGAAACAAAATACCTTAGACTATATTTTGTATCTAAACACAATTCTTCGTAAAGATAGCGGAGAGTATCCCTTTATTACAAAAGCTTTAGCTTATATCAATGCTAATTACATGAAAAACATTAACATGACCACTGTTGCAAATTATGTTTCTATAAATTATACCTATTTCTCTGAAAAATTTAAGGAACATAACGGAATTAATTTTAATGAATACTTAAAAAAGATGCGAATAGAAAAAGCCTGTCAATTGTTAGAAAAAGGCTGTTTTAAAATCTTTGAAGTATCAGAACGATGTGGTTTCTCAGATACAAAATACTTTATGAAAATATTTAAGGAAGAGAAAGGTTTATCGCCTTCAGAGTATAAAAAAAACAAAGAAGTTGGTTAATCGGTTTATTCGATGTAATAAAATCCAAATTAAAGTCACATTTTATTTGACAAAAACATTATCCCCCTTTATTCTATTGTTAAATCGGTTTAGTAATTCGATTTATCAAAATTAATGGAAGGGAGATTTATGGTTACAACATTAAGACATACATCAACTGCAATATTAGGTGCACTGTATAATGTTGTATCAAAATCAGTGTCATTTGCCCTGTGGGCTCCCTCTGCATTTAGCGTAAGTGTACGACTATATGCCGATTCCCATGGATCCATTTTTGATTATGAACTAGATTTAGATTTTAATCGCCATGATGGTGTATGGGCTGGAATCTTTTCCGAAGTTGATTGCCAATGGTTTGGCTACGAATATGTAGTGAAAAATGAAAAAGGAACTTTCACTTGTTTGGATCCTTATGCAAAATCCATGGCTGCTTATAAAAATGATGGAACTTGTGGAAGAGGTATTATCGTCGCCATGGATGCTCCTGAATCTTTTCCTTTGGGAAAAGCAGAATTGGCAACCACAAGTGAATCTAAGTATATTGCACTACAACATAGGGAAGATGCCATAATATACGAAATATCTGTACGAGATTTTACCATTAGTCCAGATTCTAATGTTACTGCTAGACCAGGAACTTATGAGGCTTTTCAGGAAAAAATTGAATACCTAAAAAAACTAGGGGTTACACATATTCAATTAATGCCTGTTCTCAATTTTTATAACAATAATGAAACAATATCTGAGTATGAAAATTCAGGTACTATAAAAAACAACAATTATAACTGGGGATACGACCCTCATAACTATTTTACCCCAGAGGGATGGTATGCTTCAAATCCATCTGATCCATATGCCCGGATTAGAGAGTTGAGATCTTTGATAGACTCCTGTCATTCTGCGGGGTTAGGAGTCCTTCTGGATGTAGTTTATAATCATATGGCTACAACTACTTTTTTAGACAATATTGAACCTGATTACTACTTTAGGAAAGACGAAAAAGGTGATCTGAAGAACGGATCTTGTTGTGGCAATGATTTAGCAACAGAGAAACCTATGGTTCGTCGATTGATAATTGATTCTATTTTGCACTGGATAAAAGAATACCATGTTGATGGATTTCGCTTTGATTTGATGGGATTAATCGACACTCAAACAATTCTTGATGCTTATTCTGCAGCTCATTCAGAAAATAAATCTGTTTTATTTATTGGAGAGGGATGGAAAATGTACACAGGCCCAGAAGGTACTTGTGGAATGGACCAAAACTACATGGATAAAACTGATTCTGTTGCGGTTTTTAATGATGAATTTCGGGATTTAATTAAAGCGGGGGGAATGAAAGAAGATGAGAAAGGCTTAATTACAGGGAAACCTATTTCTGTAAAAAGTCTTATATCTAATATGCTGGGAAAACCTCTCTCTAATTATACTGTGTGTTCTGTGGGTAATAATGTTAATTATATTGCGGCTCATGACGGTTTAACCCTTCATGATTCTATTAGCTACAACACACCGTTACATGATGCAGATGCCAAAGAAAAAGCAGAATTAATTTCCAGAATAAAATTAGGAAATTTCATTGTTATGGTTTCTCGGGGAATTCCTTTCATTCATGGTGGACAAGAACGGGGAAGAACAAAACCTAATATACATAATGCAAAAAATGAAACAATCGGTATATTTGTCCACAATAGTTACGATGCTTCTGATTCTATAAACCAGTTTGTTTGGACTTTAGATTCAGATTATCAATCACTTTTATTATACACACAAAGTTTAATTACTTTTAGAAAAGAAAATCCTATCTTTCGTTTTCCAGAGCATGAAAAAGAAAGAATTTCTCTTGTAAAAGGAAAGTATGTAAAGGGAGCTTCTGTCCTAGACAAAAAAGGCAGAGGATTCGCTTTTGGCTATCAAATACAGAGTAAAAAAGATGAAATTTGGACAGTTCTTGTGAACGCGTCGAAAGAAAGTGTGGTTTTTTCAGTGAAAAACGCAAAAAAAATAGCATTCCCAGCAGATGGAATGCAGGTACAAGAGCATACAGTAACTCTTGCCCCATTATCTGCTAGCGTATTACGGAACTAACCGTCATATAGACGATAGTTATAAAAAACGAGCTTTAATGTAGGAGGAAATGATGAAAAAGCTTATTTCAACAATGATGGCTGTATTATTGATTACAAGTGCATTCGCAGGTGGATCAAAAGACAGTGGAAAAACTACTCTCAAGGTATGGGAATCTGAGGGAACAGAAAAGGATTTTGTTCTTTGGGCTGCTGGAGAATATACTAAAACACACCCAAATATTGCTATTGAATATGAACCAGTAGGTTCTTCTGATGCACGTGGTAAAATTGAATTAGACGGACCTGCAGGAGTGGGTGCTGATATTTTTGTTGCTCCCCATGATCACATAGGTGCATTAGTTGCAGGTGGACATATTCTTGATCGTGTAGATCCAGAATTTAATAACACTTTCGTAGACGCCGCTATTATTGGATCTACATATAATGGAAAATTGTATGGATATCCTTTAGCAATTGAAACCTATGCTCTTTTCTACAACAAAGATGTTATTCCTAACCCTCCAAAAACATGGACAGAAATCGAAACATTTGCAAAATCATGGAATGATAAATCAAAGAACAAGTATGCAATTGCATGGGAAACCGCTAACGCCTATTTTGATTATATTTTCTTAGCTGGTTTTGGGGCTCCTCTTTTTGGTCCTAATGGTAATGATAGAAAACAACATAACATCAATAGTAAGGGTGCTATCGAAGGTTTAACATATTTCCAAAAACTTCGAAAAACAATTCTTGATGTTCCATCTGCAGACATGAGTGGTGACTTCTGTAACTCTTCATTTATTGAAGGAAACGTTCCAATGCTCATTACTGGCCCTTGGAAGATTGCTGATTTCACAAAAGCAGGTATTAATTTTGGTGTTTCTGAAATTCCAGTATTCCCTGGACAGAAAAATCCCCCAGCTTCTTTCTCTGGCGTTCGTTTAGCCTTCGTAAGTGCTTATACAGATCATCAAGCAGAAGCAGAAGAATTTGCAGATTTCTTAATGTCTAAAGCAGCACAAGAAAAACGCTTCGAAATTACACAGCAGATTCCTGCTCGCAAAGACATTACTATTTCAGATCCTCTTTCAAACGGTATTTTGGCTCAGACAAAGTATGCTACTCCAATGCCAACTATTACTCAGATAGGAACTTTCTGGTCAGCAATGGGTGCAGCCTTTGCTTCTATTTGGGACGGTGCTGATGTAACAACTGAATTAAACGCAGCAGCAGCTGCTATGGAAGCTGCAAAATAAAGCATAATTTTTATTAGCTTTATCAGGTAATGAGCTGTCTGTCTCTAGACGGACAGCTTTTTTTTGGGAGTAGAAAAATGAATAAATCAGACACAGTTATTCATGATAATTTAATTAAAAAAGCGACAATCGCTTCTTGTTGTTTTATGGGTGCAGGGCAAATTCTGTATCTAAAACAATATATTCGTGGTATTGCTTTAGCGATATCGGAATTTATTTTCTTGTTTTTTGTTATTTTTCAATCAAAAACATTCATTCCAAATTTCCAAGGTCCTATAGTAACCGCTCTTATAGAATTAGTGACTTTAGGTGACCCACATCCAGAGCTTGCTGTTAAGTTTCGGGATCATTCCATTTTTATGATGATTACCGGACTGATTGCTCTAATTATTTGTATAATATATATTTGTCTGTATATTTTTAATATACATGATGCAAAAAAAAGTGCAAAACAAATCGTAGCAGATCAAAAATATCCTTCAATGTCTGAAACAAAAAGTATGATTTCAGAAAAAGCCTTCCCCTATTTTGGAATACTTCCAGCAATAGGTTTAATTGCTTTTTTTACAATCATTCCTCTTTTGTTTTCTGCTTTAGTAGCCTTTACCAATTACTCTTCTCCAGACCATATTCCACCAAATAATTTAGTTGATTGGGTTGGGATGGAAAACTTTATTACTATGTTTTCACCAGGAAACGGAACTAACGTTTGGTTTAGTGCTTTCGGACGAGTTGCCTTATGGACCCTTGTATGGGCCTTTTTTGCAACTTTTACCTGTTATTTTGCCGGAATGTTCTTTGCTGTTGTTCTTTCTGACAACCGAATTAAAATTGCCAAAATATATCGTACTATATTTATTTTGCCCTATGCAGTTCCTACTATGCTTTCACTTTTCATTTGGCAAATGGTACTTTTGGGCCAATTAACAGAACCCTTATTGAATTAGGCGTTATAGCAAATCCTATCCCCTGGTTATCAAACCCTGATATGGCACGAGTTACCTTAATTCTTGTAAATATGTGGATTGGATTTCCTTATAGCATGATTTTAATAACCAGCAATATGACTGCAATACCCTCACAAATTTATGAAGCAGCAACTATTGATGGTGCAAATAAATTTCAACAGTTTAAAGCTATTACATTCCCCCTTGTTTTGTTTCAAACTATGCCAATTTTAATTATGCAATTTGCAGGTAATATTAACAACTTTGGTGCAGTATTCTTCTTGACTGCTGGGGACCCAAAAGTATCGGATACCATTACAACTCAAGCCGGTGCCACCGACTTATTAATTAGCTGGATCTATAAATTAACCTACAACACTCCAAATATGTATAACTTAGCATCTGTTCTGTCTATTTTGGTTTTCGTGGTTATGGTTCCATTTGCGGTATACAACTTTACCCGAACAAAATCATTTAAGGATGGTGAAATCTAATGAAAACAAATTCAACCGGAAATATTGTTGTAAAGTGTATGCTACATATTGTATTAATAATTACAGCCTTTGTAGTCTTGTATCCAATTGCTTTTACTGTGGGAGCATCATTTACAAAAACAAATTCTTTGGCTGCAACACGACTTGTCCCTTGGCCAAAAGAACCTTCTTTGTATCAATTTGACAGACTTTTTAATCAAACCAGATATTTAACTTGGTACAAAAACACCTTAAAAATAGCATTAATGAACACCATATTAACTGTTTGCCTATGTTCAACAGTAGGGTACATTTTTTCTCGATTTAAGTTTGTTGGTAAAAAACCAATAATGGCATCAATGATTGTATTACAGATGTTTCCTTCGTTTATTGGAATGATTGCAACCTATGTTATTTTATGGAGAATTAATGCACTTAATACCCATTGGGGATTAGTTTTGGTATATGCCACTGGTAGTATCCCAATGAATTCATGGTTGATGAAAGGTTATTTTGACACAGTATCAAAAAACATTGAAGAAGCCGCTCGTGTAGATGGAGCTTCTCGTTGGACAACTTACATTCGTATCATTTTACCTTCAGTAAAACCAATGATTATGTTCTTAACTTTAACTAGTTTTACTTCGCCTTGGATGGACTTTATCTTTCCTCGTTTGATTTTACGTAGTGATGATAAAAAAACCTTGGCAGTAGGTCTCTTCGAGTTAATTAATGGACGTGCTAACGATAACTTTACCATGTTCGCAGCAGGAGCCTTGCTTGTAGCAATTCCTTTTGCAATATTGTTTATGTCAGGTCAGAAATTAATGCTTCAGTCTTTAGCTGGTGATGGAGTAAAGGAATAGAAATGAAAAAAATGGCAGTTTTTATTTCAATAGTAGCATGTGTTTTTTTTCTGCTTACAGGGTGTGTGTCCGGGGGAAATTCAACATCTTCTTTAGACCCTGAAAAAGCAGTTTATTCACTAGCTTCTGTGGCAAAAACTGCCACGGGCGCTGATGAAGGTGTCTATTATTGTATTTTTGTCCGATCTTTCTCTGACTCAGATGGAGATGGAATCGGCGATTTTAGAGGAATAACAGAAAAACTTGACTATCTAAATGATGGAAATGAGTTAACTACT